>CAMMTE010000006.1:0-21823 GCA_946499755.1 uncultured Mycoplasmatota bacterium | reverse complement strand
ACTAATAAAGAAGATAGTTATATAATAAGTTATCTTTTAGATATGCCTTATAAAGAAGTATTTTATATAGAAAGAAACTCAATGAATAAATTAATTCATTTACTTAATAAATGTCATATTAACTATTTCTATGATGATATTGTTACTTTTAAAGATAATAAATATTCTAAGTATCTAGAATATGGTAAGTTGTCTTATAGAATAGATAAACTATCCACCAATCTAAAGAATTGTTTATATCTAGATAATATCGAAGAGATTATTACTAAAATGGAGAAGTTCTATGAGTGATTTTGTACTTGAAAATAAACTTAAAGAAATAGATATTATTACTGATAAGATAGTTCTTAATATTAATAATAAATATAAAACACTCAAGAATAGTATAATAGACTCTAATTATAAATTACTTTATTACTTATATTATACTAATACTCTAGAAAGACCTAAAAGAATTTATATTCAAAGAAAAATGTTAGTAGAAGTTAAACTATTAGATTATTACTATTATAAGCTTTATACTTATAAAGAGATATCTAAAGATAAGTATATATCTATAAGTAAAAAATATATTACTATTACTAAATTAATATATGGATGGATTAAAAGTGAAAGTAGAGTTTAAAGATATAGAAGATGCTTATTTAAAGATAAGAAAATCTATTAGAAATAAAAAGAAATTATATCTTTTTGAAAAGAACTATTATAGTAATTGTAATATCTTAGTAGATAAAATTAATAGTGGTAATTATATCTATAGTAATTATCATATCTTTACTATAAAAGAGAAGAAAATAAGACTTATTATGAGTAGTACTTTAGAAGATAAAATAGTTAATCATATAGTATGTAAGAAAGTGTTATTACCTTTAGATAAATACTTAATAGATAGTAACTGTGCAACTAGAGTAGGTAAAGGTACTTATTATGCTAGATATTTATTAGATAACTATCTTGTTAAGATTAAAAATAAATCTAATACTTTCTATATTCTTAAGTTTGATTTTAGTAAGTACTTTTATAATATTAATCATAAAGTATTACTTAATAAATTAAGTAAATACTTAAGTAATGAAGATTTATTATTAATTAAAGAAATATTAAATACTACTAATTATGATTATATTAATAATACTATTAGAAATTTAGGTATAGATACATTCTATAAAAAAGATACTGGCTTACCTATAGGTAACTACACTTCTCAGTTTCTTGCAGTATTTTATCTTAATGATTTAGATCATTTTATTAAAGAAGAATTAGGTTGTAAATACTATATTAGATATATGGATGATGGTATTATCTTAGATAGTAATAAAGAAAGATTAAAAGATATTTTAAGAATATTAGAATCTATTGTTAATAGAGAATATCTATTAGAATTTAATAATAAAACTAAAATATATAAAAGTACTGAAGGATTTACCTTCTTAGGTATTAATTATAAAGTTAAGAATAATAAAATATCTAGAAGAATTGTTAGTAAGACAAGAAGAAGATTATTTAAGAAAAATATAAACTATTGTTTCAAATATGAAAAATAATTCTTGATTAATTATAACTATTATGATACATTGTAGATAGATGAAAGTAAGGAGGAGATAAAAAATTTTTAAAAAAGTATGAAAATTGTAAATTGAGAGATTTTTTGATATCAATATTTAAAATTCCCCTAGAGAAAATATTAAATTGAGAGTCTATTTTCTTTGAATTTTAAAAATTGCCTTTTTGCATTAGTTTTAAGAGTATGTTACAACTATTGCAGAAAGGAGATGATGTTTTGAAATCATTAAAAAAGACTAAAGAAGAGCGAATAAAAGAATTACAAGAAAAAGGAGAAGTTTTTCCTGCTAGTAATGATTACATTTATAAAGCTGTTATGACTAATTGTTTTCTTTTTAAAGCAGATATGACTTATAGGATAACTGATATACCTAAAGATTTAATACTTAAAACTTACTATGAGAAGAATACTGAGTTTGTTGTAAGTAATGCACTTGAATTAGGTAAAAGATCTGATATATTATTTGGTATAGAAGGATATGTTATTAACTATGAGTTAAATAATAGATATAGTTTAGCAATTATTAATAGAAACGATAATTACTTAGATAAAGTAAAAATAGATATATCTAATAAAAACTATAGTTATAATAATATGTCAAAGGCTATACAGATAAATTTAAATAATTTTAATCATCTTAATAAGAAGAATATAAAAGAAGTATTTAAATCAAGAGATGAAAATGGGGTAGTAGAAAATGTTAAATGGGAAAAATATCATATTAGCTTTAAAAAAGTTTATAAGAAATATAAAAAAGGATTAGAACTTAGTAAATTAGAAAAAGAATTATTAATACTAAGATTAAGAAAGATAGATGAAATAGATGCTTTAGCGAAAGGAGATGTTGAATTAATGGAAGTTGCTAATGAATTAAAGAGATTAAGTTCAGATGTTAATACAGTATTATTATATGATGAAGCAGAAGAGATGGAAAAGATGATGAATAGTCTTAAAGCTGAGGGTGAGAAAGATGGTATTAAGAAAGGTGCTAATAATGAGAAAAAATCTATTGCTAAGTCAATGCTTGATAAAAAGATGGATATCCCCTTAATTAGTGAATTAACTGGTCTTTCAGAAAAACAAATAGCAAAGCTAATGTAGATGAATTATGACTTGTAAAAATAATAAATGTAGTCTAAAATAAGTTATGTAAAATAACTTATTTTTTAGTTGGATGTGGTTAGATGAAAGACTTTAAGGAAAAATTAAAATTAGTTCCAGAACAACCTGGAAGTTATCAAATGAAAGATAAGAATGGTTATATTATCTATGTAGGTAAAGCTAAGAATTTAAAGAAACGTGTTAGTAGTTACTTTAGAGGTAATGTAACCGGAAAGACTGCAATGTTAGTCCAAGATATAGATGACTTTGAATACATTGTAACTGATAGTGAGTTAGAGAGCTTAATACTTGAAATAAACCTAATTAAAAAATATGATCCTAAATATAATATCTTACTTAAAGATGATAAGAGCTATCCTTATATAGAGCTTACCAATGAAAAATATCCAAGACTAAGAGTAGTTAGAAATGTTAAAAGAAAGAAAAAAGATCATAAACTATTTGGACCATATCCTAATGTAACCGCCGCTCGTAAAACAGTTAATATGATTAATCGACTATATCCATTACGCAAATGTGAGAAATTACCTAAGAAAGAATGTCTTTATTATCATATTAATGAATGTTTAGGATATTGCATTAAAGAAATAGACCCTGATACTATTAAATCTATGACTGATGAGATAACAAGCTTTCTTAAAGGTAATAGTAGTTTTATTAAAGAGAAAATTACAAAAGAAATGGAAAAAGCAAGTAAGAGTTTAAATTATGAGAAAGCTTTAGAATTAAGAGAGATGTTAAAAGATATAGATATTACTTTAACTAAACAAAAAATAGACTTAAAGAAAAATTATAACTTTGATATCTTTAACTATACAGTAGTAGATAATTACTTATCAATAACTGTTTTCTTTATAAGAGAAGGGATATTATTTGGTAGACACCATGAAACATTACAGACACTAGATAATGTCGTTGATGACATGGAAGAATACATTATCAAATTCTATGAAAGAAATATTCTTGCCCATGAAATATTAATACCAGATACTTTAAATGCCGAACTACTTAGTGAGTATCTAAAAGTTAAAGTACATGTTCCTAAAAGGGGAGAGTTAAAGAAATTAGTTGATCTTGCCGAAGAAAACTCTAAAGTAGTATTAAATGAAGAGTTAGAGACCTTAAAAAATGATGATAAGAAAAAAATAGAAGCTTTAAATGAGTTAAAGACACTTTTAGGAGTAGATAGTGTATCTCGTATGGAAAGTTTTGATAACTCTCATTTATTTGGAACATACTATGTAGGGGCTATGGTTGTCTTTCGTGATTTTGAACCATTAAAAAATGATTATCGTAAATATAAAATAAGTACAAATGTTAAAGATGATTTAAGTGCTATGAGAGAAGTATTATACCGAAGATATTTTAAAGCAATTATGGATGGAGAAACTCTACCTGATTTAATAGTTATGGATGGAGGAGAAACTCAAGTTGCTGTTGCAAAAGAAATAATATCATCTCTTAATCTATCTATACCTATTATTGGCCTTAAAAAAGATAGTCATCATCGTACTAATACAGTAATAGACAGCAATTATAAAATATTAGATATTAAAAGTGATAGTAATTTATTTCTTTACTTATCTAAAATACAAGAAGAAGTTCATCGCTTTGCTATTAGTTATCATCGTAATATTAAGAGTAAAGGACTCTTATCAAGTTACTTAGACCTAGTTCCAGGAATAGGTGAAAAAAGACGTAAAGAATTATTAAAAAGATTTGGCTCTATGAAAAAAATGAGGGAAGCTAGTATAATAGAATTAAGTGAAGTAGTAGGAGATGTCGTTGCTAACAACCTTTATCAAGTACTACATGAGGAGGATAGAGAAAATGAAAAATAAAAAAGGCTTTACATTACTAGAAGTTCTTGCTGTTATAATAATTTTAGGTATACTTATGACACTTGCATATGTAGGAGTATCACAATATATTAGACACACTAATGATGCTTTATATGTAGATTATGAAAAAAACATCTCTACAGGTGCTACTAATTATTTAATCGATCATACAGGTTCTATTCCAAATGTAGGAGATACTTATAGAATAGATGCCTCTAAATTAATCTGTGAAGGTTATATTAAATCTTTAGAAGATCCTAAAGTAGATGGTGCTACTTGTAATTTAGAAAGTTATGCTATTGTTACAAGAAAAAATGATAGTACTAGTGGTAATATGGATATAGAATATAAAGCTTGTCTTAAATGTGGTAATTATACTTCTCCTGATTGCAGTATTACAACTTTTGATAAAACACTTACTAAAGATTCTTCATGTGAGGTAGAATAATGGCTACTATTAAAGTAATGGATGAAATACTTGCTAATAAAATAGCAGCAGGAGAAGTAGTAGAAAGATGTTTAAATGTTGTTAAAGAATTAGTAGAAAATTCTATTGATGCTGAGTCTACAGAGATTAAGATTAATTTAATAGACTCTGGTACTAAGAAAATAGTTGTAAGTGATAACGGTATAGGTATGAATAAAGAGGATGCTATGTTGGCATTTTCTCGTCATGCCACTAGTAAATTAAAAAACTTAGATGATTTATTTAATATCGAAACATTAGGATTTAGAGGAGAAGCCCTACCATCTATCGCTTCAGTATCTCACATTTTTTTACAAACTAGTAAAGATGGTATAGGAACAAGTATTTCTTTAGATGGTGGTGTAATAGAAAGTGTAGAAAATAGTGATTTAAGTGTTGGTACTACTATTGAAGTTAGAGATTTATTTTATAACACTCCAGTAAGATTAAAGTATTTAAAGAATCTTTATACTGAACTTGCTCTAATAATAGAATATGTTAATAAAATGGCTTTATCATATCCATCTATTAGATTTGTTTTAACTAATAATGAGAAAGAGTTATTAAATACAAGTGGAGATGGTAATTTATTAAAAGTAATCTATGCTGTCTATGGCATAGATGTTGCTAAGAAAATGATAGAGATAAGTGGTGAAAATGATGATTATATAATATCGGGTTATATTGGATATCCAGAAATAGCCAAGACATCTCGTAATGTTATTACTACTTTAGTAAATGGAAGAGTAATAAAAAATATAGATCTAAATAGATGTCTAATAGATTGTTATCATACATATATTCCTAAAGATAAATTTCCGATGATAGTTTTAAATATAGATGTCGACCCGATTCTAATAGATATTAATATACATCCGCAAAAGATGGATATAAAATTCTCTAAATTAGATAGTCTAAAAGAATTAATTACGAAAGTAATTAGTTCTAAATTAAAAGAGATATTACTAGTACCTCATGCTAATATTAGAGATTTAAATACGATTTATGAAGTAGAAGATTCTTTTAATAATAATATAGTTAATTACGAATTAGAAGATAAACCTGATGATAAAGAACCAATTATAAAGAAAGAAGAATTATCTTTTGATTTTGATAATGATAATAAGATAACTGGTACTAAAACAGAAGAAGTAGTTGATGATGAAAAAGAGGAAAAAAATGAATACCGTATTAAAGAAATGATACCTGTAGGTATCGTTCATAAGACTTATATAATTGCCGAAAATGCTAGTGGTATGTATATAATAGACCAACATGCAGCGGCAGAACGTATTAATTATGAAAAAGTATTAAATGCCTTATTAAAAGATGATTATAAAGTTATAGATTTATTAGTACCTATTAGATTAGAATATCCTAAAGATGAGTTTATTAGAATTAAAGAACATATGGATATTTTAAAGAGTATTGGTATTACTTTAGAAGAGTTTGGAGATAATACTTTTATTGCTAGAAGTCATCCTACATGGTTCTTTGAAGGATATGAGAGGGAAGCCATTGAAAAGATAATTGCTATCACCCTAGAAAAAGGTGAATTTGATAAAGAGAAATTCATCTATAGAACGGCTGCTACTATGGCTTGTAAAATGAGTATAAAAGCGAATGATTATTTAGATTTAGATACTGCTAAAATCCTTTTAGATAACTTAAGACGAACTGATAATCCTTTTACTTGTCCTCATGGTAGACCAACTATTATTACATATAGCAATTATGATTTAGAAAGACTCTTTAAAAGAGCGATGAATTAACTATAACTCCAAAAAAACACTAAAATATTTGATTTTTTTGGAGTTATATTGTATAATCTTGCTAAAGAAGGTGATAATATGGAAAGAAATGCTATGCAAAGTCTTATTGATTGGAAAAATAAAAAAAATAGAAAGCCTTTACTTTTATATGGAGCAAGACAAGTAGGTAAGACATATTTAGTAAAAGAGTTTGGTAATAAATATTTTAAAGATATTATTTATGTTAATTTTGAGACTAATAACATAGTTAGTAATATTATTGATGAGAATATTGAACCAGATTATATTATTAAAAATTTAGAGATTGTCTTTAATAAAAAAATAGACAAAGATAATACTTTGATATTCTTTGATGAGATACAAAAAAATACAAGAGCTTTAACTTCCTTAAAATATTTCTGTGAGGAAGCAAGTGAATATTATGTAATAGGAGCAGGTTCCTTGCTTGGTGTTCATATAAATAAAAAAGATTTTTCTTTTCCAGTGGGTAAAGTTGATTTTCTAACAATTTATCCTATGTCTTTTGATGAGTTTTTAATTAATACAGATAATTCTTTATTATTAAATTCTATAAAAGAACATTTTAATAGTAATAAAGAAATGCCAGAAGTACAACATAAGAAAGCCCTTGATTTATATTATGATTACTTAGTAGTTGGCGGTATGCCAGAAGTAGTTAAGGAATATATTAACAGCAATTCTTATATTAATGCTATTGATTATCAAAAAAGTATAATAGAGTCTTATAAAAATGATATTACAAAATATTGTGAAGATGGAAATGAAGCGAATAAAATTTTAGCGACGTTTGACTCTATTCCTGTACAGCTTGCTAAAGATAATAAAAAGTTTCAATATAAACTAATTAAAAGTGGTGGTTCTAGTTCTATTTTTGGAGATGCAATTAATTGGTTAGTTAATGCCGGTATTGTAAATAAATGTGTTAAGACAAAAATAGGTGTTCCTCTTAAAATGTATGAAGAGTTAGATTCTTTTAAATTATATATGAGTGATGTAGGACTATTAACTAATTTAAGTGAGTATCCTATTTATTTAATAAAAAATAGAGAAGCAGTCAATGAGGTAATGATAGGAATGCTAACAGAAAATTATGTCGCAACTTCTCTAAGAATTAATAACCTAAATTTAAATTATTGGAAAAGTGATTATGAAAGTGAAGTAGATTTTATCTTACAAGGAGAAAAAGGTGATATTATTCCTTTAGAAGTAAAATCAAGTAGTCATGTTAAATCTAGAAGTTTAAATAATTATATTAAATTATATAATCCTAAATATGCTATTAGAATATCTTCAAAAAACTTTGGCTTTAAAAATAATATAAAGTCTGTTCCTTTATATGCTGTATTTTGTCTTAACAAAGATAATATAGAAAGATAGTGATATTATGATAATTGCCATATTAGGACCAACTGCTGTTGGTAAAACTGCTTTAAGTATAGCTTTAGCAAAAAAATATAATGCTGAAGTTATTAATTTTGATGCTATGCAAGTATATGTTAATTTAGATATAGGTACTGCTAAAGTAACGAGTGAAGAAATGGAAGGAGTACCTCATCATTTACTAAGTTTTGTCCCTCTAGATAAGAACTATTCTGTTTATGATTTTCAAAAAGATGCAAGATGTTTAATAGATAAACTTCTAAAAGAAAATAAAAATATTATCTTGGTAGGAGGGACAGGTCTATATTTAAAAGCAACACTTTATGATTATAATTTTACTGAAGGAGCAACTTATAAAGAATATAATGATTTAACTAATGAAGAGATTATTGATAAAATAAAATCTTATAATATAGAAGAATTACCTCATGTAAACAATAGAAAAAGATTAGTAAGGCTTTTAAATAAACTTGAAAATAATGAGACTATTACTAATAATGGGAATAACCTTTTATATAAAGATACTATCTTTATAGGATTAACTACTGATAGAAATACTTTATATGATAAGATCAATAAAAGAGTAGATATCATGTTTAATAATAGACTATTAGAAGAAGTAGAATCTTTAAAAGATGAGTTTAATACTTCTAAAGCTTTAAATACTGCGATAGGCTATAAAGAGTTTATTCCATACTTTAAAGATGAGAAAACTCTAGATGAAGTAAAGGATGATATTAAGAAAAACTCTAGGCACTATGCTAAAAGACAATATACTTTCTTTAATCATCAGTTTGATCTTACTTGGTTTAATACTAATTATGATGACTTTAATAAAACAATAGATGAAGTTATTAATTATATAGAACTATTACCAAAAAAGTAATAGTTTTTTAGCACTCACTATTGACAATTGCTAACCACGGTGTTATTCTACATTATGTAAATAAGAAAGGAAAGTGTTAATTTTGAAGAAGAAACAATTTAAAGCTGAATCTAAAAAGTTATTAGATTTAATGATTAATTCTATTTATACTAATAAAGAGATATTTTTAAGAGAGTTAATCTCTAATGCAAGTGATGCTATTGATAAACTTTATTATGAATCACTTACTAATAAAAGTATTAAAGTTAAGAAAAAAGATTTAGAGATTAGACTTATTCCTGATAAAGATAATCGTACCTTAACTATTGTTGATAATGGTATTGGTATGAATGAGGAAGAACTTGAAAATAACTTAGGTACTATCGCTAAGAGTGGTTCTGAGTTATTTAAAGAGAAGATGTCTGATGATAAAAATATGGCTATTATTGGTCAGTTTGGTGTAGGATTTTACTCTAGTTTCATGGTAAGTGATGAAGTAGAAGTAATTAGTAAAGCCTATGACAGTGATAAAGCTTATCGTTGGGTATCAAGAGGTGCTGATGGTTATTCTATCGAAGAGTGTGACTATGATAAAACTGGTACCAAGATTATTCTTCATTTAAAAGAGAATAATGAAGATAATAATTATGATGAATATCTAGAAGATTATGCTCTTGAAAGATTAGTTAAGAAATATTCTGATTATATCTCTTATCCTATAAAAATGGAAGTAGAAACAACGACTAAAAAAGATGATAAGGAAGAGAAAACGATAGAAGATAAAACACTAAACAGCATGGTTCCTATTTGGAAGAAACAAAAGAGTAGTGTGAAAGATGAAGATTATAATTCTTTCTATACAGATAAATTCTATGACTATGAAGCCCCATTAAAAGTAATTCGTAGTGAAGTAGAAGGAAGATGTTCTTATACAACCCTTTTATTTATCCCAAGTCATGCTCCATATAATTATTATTCTAAAGACTATGAGAAAGGACTTGAACTATATTCTAAGGGTGTCCTAATCATGGATAAATGTGCTGACCTTTTACCTGATTACTTTAGTTTTGTTAAAGGTATTGTTGATAGTGAAGATATATCTTTAAATATTTCAAGAGAAACTCTACAAGATAATTATCAAATTAAATCTATCGCTAAATCTTTAGAGTCTAAAATTAAAAAAGAACTTGAAAAAATGCTTAAAAATGATAGAGAAAACTATGAGAAGTTCTTTAAAGACTTTGGAATGCAACTTAAAGTAGGTATCTATGAATCATATGGTATGGCTAAAGAAACATTGCAAGATTTATTACTATTCTATTCATCTAAAGAGAAAAAGATGGTTACACTTTCAGAATATGTCTCTAATATGAATGATGACGATAAGTCAATTTACTATGCATGTGGTGAGACTATAGATAAAATAGATTTATTACCACAAGTTGAAACTGCTAAAGAGAAAGGTATAGATATCTTATATTTAACTGATTACTTAGATGAATTTGTCTTTAAGGTAATGATGAATTATAAAGAGAAAAATTTTGTCAATGTAGCAAGTAGTGATGCAGACTTTGAAAGTGATGAAGAGAAGGAAGAGTTAAAGAAAACTAATGAAGAGTATAAAGATATGTTTACTAAAATGCATGATGCTCTAAACAATGGTGTTAATGAAGTATCTTTTACTCATCGTTTAAAGAATCATCCTGTATGTTTAACTAGTAAAGGTGCTGTCTCAGTAGAAATGCAAAAAGTAATGGATGCAATGCCAACTGATACTGGTGTAAAAGCAGATACCGTAATGGAGATTAATGAAAATCATCCAATTGCAGATAAATTAAAAACTTTATATGAAAATAAAGATTATGATACATTAGAGAAATATAGTAAAATACTATACGCTGAAGCTAGACTTATTGAAGGAATGAGTTTAGATAATCCAACTGAGATAAGTAACTTAATTAGTGAAGAATTAGCAAAATAAAAAAGGATAGGTTAACTACTTATCCTTTTTACATTCTTTAGCAATACACTCATCATAAAATATTGATTTTTCTTTTAATCTTTCATCTATATAATCATTACCATATTCCTCAGATAAAGTCTTTTTACAACTAAATAAATTAGTACCAAGTCCTAGTCTTTCCCCATCTATTTTAACTCCTAAAGAAGCAAGAGTAGTAGGGTAATAATCAAAAGTAGTAAACTCTCTATTTTTACTACAATTAGTATCTATAGGAGAATTTATATAAACATTATAGATACTTCTATTATAATTAGGATCTATATCTTCAAACGAATATGTATTCATGCTTAAATGATCTCCTGCTAATATAATAGTAGTATTTTCATAAAAATCTTGTTTCTTTATCCAATCAATAAATTCTTTTAATTCTTCACTAGAACAAGCGACGGAGTTTAAATAATGATCTTCATAGTCATACTTACAATCTTTTTCAATATATCCATCCGGAAAATGCGTATCTGCTGTTAACATAGTAAAATTAAATGGCTCATCATTTTCTGCTATCTTTGTTAATTCATCTTTAGCATAATTAAACATTCTTTTATCTTCATAACCCCAATTAACATAATAATCTTCATCAATAATTCCATCATCTATCGCTGTAAAATAATCAAATACAGTATAATTACCATGATTTTTAAAATAAACTCTTCGCCCTCCAAAAGTTAAATCAGAGCCAACCATTATATATTGTTTATAACCTTCATCTTTTAATATATCCCCAAGAGAATATGCTCCTTTAAGAGTAGTACCATCACTATAAGTACTTTTATCATCTTGATTAAAAATAGTCTTTAAAGGAATACCAGAAGTATGTGAGACCATTGCCGCCATAGTCCATGAAGTATTATAAGCCATATGAGCTCCACCAATTAAATCAGTAGAAGAAAAATTAATATTTTCTAAAGCTAAATCAGTTAATTCTTCAATATAATTAATATTATAGGCTCCACCACTTTGTTTATCTGCATAAGTTGATTCCATAGACTCTAAAAATATATAAATTAGGTTTCTTTTCTTTTTTGGAAATTCTAATTTTACCTTTTTAGGATTAGCATAGTTAACCTCTAAAAAGTTTGATTCTATATAACTATACTTTATATAGTTAAAAATATATAAATTACTCATTGCATAATATATAGAATAACTTAATAAACAAAGTACTAGTATAACATTAATAATAGTATAAGAATTTAATTTTATAGTTTTATTCTTAATATTTATCTTAAAATATGCTTCTATATATGTAAAAAAATGTTTTATAACTATTGCTATAATCATAATAAGAACAGTAATACCTAAAGGAATTAAAATATTTTTACATATAAAATCTGTAATTATATCATTACTTGCTGTTGATACAGAACTAGTTAAAGTAAATAATATTTGATCAAAATTATCAAATTGACAATTAATTAAAGCCCAATTAGTGCTAAAAATAATAATAAGAGATAAAAGTATTATAATAAAAGTCAATCCCCATTTAATTGCTTTTATTATTTTTCTTTTTTGCAGTCTTTTTAACTTCTTTTTTATTTTCTTTAACTTCTTTAGTTTTTTCATTATTTTTACTTCTTCTTTTTTTTCTTATCTCTAAATTAATAGATATATTAGCACTTATTATTTTAAAAATATATGGTAAGAAAAAAGATACAAATATACTTAACCACATATATTTTAAACAAAAATCATAACTAAAAGTATATTCTGCATAATGAAACATTTTCTCACTACTAAATAAATAGATAAAAGTATTCATAATAGTAGTAATAAAAAATGTATAAAATAAATATTTTAAAATTAAATCACTAGTATTTTTTTCTCTACCGTTTATTTTTCTCTCTACAAAAATAGAAATACTAGCAGGCATTAACATACATATTAAAAACACTATAACCACAATTCCTTTCTTGATGTAATACTGATTATTATAAGGTAACTTTAGTTAAAAATCAATAAAGTAATGGTTATTTTTGACTTGTATAGTTGTTTGTTGTATAATATACAAATTAAAAGAAGGGGATGTAATATATGAATACTTTTAGTAATTCTGATAGTTTAAAATCATATTTAAATAAAGAATCTAAGCATCTTAATATTAGTATTACAAATATTTATAATACTTTCTTTTCAAGAGACTTACTTTATAGACTGAGCAAGATTAATTGCCGTGAAGATATAATTGTAAAGGGTAGTTTCGCTCAGTTTGTTCATTTAAGAAAATTAGTAAGACCTATTACTGATATAGATTTAACTAGCACAATAGATCATCATGACCCTTTAATACTTTTAGTAAATGCTATGTGTGATAAAGAAAGTGATAACGATTTTGATTATATTTTAAGAGGAATTCCTAAAAGAACATATACTGGTATTATTAAATTTCCCATCGCTGCTAAATATGGAAAAATTAATCATCCTGTAGGTATTGATTATAGAGAAAATCATCCTTGTATTTATGAAAGAGAAAAGAAGATAGTTCCTAAAGTCTTTTCTAAAGATGAAGAATATGAAATAGTAGTACCTTCTATGGAAGAGACACTAGCAGAAAAATTATGTATTATAGCTGAGTCAAATAACCCATCTCTCTTAAATACAAGAGCGAAAGATTTCTATGATATTTATCATTTGCATGGTGGGGCTTATGATTTAGATAAATTCTCTTATTATTTTGAGAAAATGATACAAGATAGGGGGAAAGTTAGTGATATTTATAATTTAAATACTGATTATCTTAATAGCAGTTTTATAGATAAACATGAAGAAGTTTGGAAAAGCAATAAGAAACATTATGAATTTTTAGATGATGATGTTGATTTAAAAGGAGCGGTATATTATACAAAGAGTACTTTAAATGAACAGTATCAAAGAATAAGACAAGGTAAAAATAAAGTTTATAAGATATAATAAAAATGTTGGAATATTATTTTCCAACATTTTATTTTACAATAGAACCAATATTATCAGTAGTTAATACTTCTTTTAACATACCTTTTTTATTTATATTAAATATTTTAATAGGAATAGAGTTATCCATACATAGAGTAATAGCCGTTAAATCCATTACTTTTAACTTCTTATTTATAACTTCATCGTAAGTAGTTTCTTTAATTAATTTAGCATCACTATATACTTTAGGATCTTTATCATAAATACCATCTACATTAGTAGCTTTTACTAAAATATCTGCTTTTATTTCTGCTGCTCTTAAGGCTGCTGCTGTATCAGTTGAAAAGTATGGGTTAGATGTTCCTGCTGCAAATATAATAACTTCATTATCTATAATACTATCTCTTTTATAAAAATCTATTATCTTATTCATTTCAATAGCAGATAAAACTTTAGCTTTAACTCCAATTTGTTTAAATATATCTTCTAAAGCTAGGGCATTCATAACAGTTGATAGCATCCCAATATAATCAGTTGTAGGACTACTTATAAAACTATTATCTTTGCCTCGCCAAAAGTTACCACCACCAATTACAATAGAAATAGAAAATCCTAACTCTAAACACTCTTTAATCTCTTTAGCGATTTCTAATACTTTTTCCTTATCAATACCAAACTCTTTGTTACCACTTAAAGATTCTCCACTAAGTTTTAATAATATTTTTTTATTCATAACTACACCTCAGTCTAAGTATATCATAAAAATATCGTCTTTAAAAATTATTTAGTATCTGTTATACTTATATAAGAATAAGGAGGATATAAATGAAATACGTTTATGCTTTTTCTGAAGGTAATAAAGATATGAAAGATTTACTAGGAGGTAAAGGTGCTAATCTTGCAGAAATGACTTCTTTAGGACTCCCTGTACCTAGTGGTTTTACTATAACAACTGAGGCTTGTTTAAGTTATTATCATAATAATGGAGTCTTAAGTGATGACATTATTAGTGAAATATTTGCTAAAGTTGCCGAGTTAGAAAAAATAACTAATAAAAGATTAGGAGATAAAAATAATCCCCTATTAGTATCAGTTAGAAGTGGTGCTAGAAGTTCTATGCCTGGAATGTTAGATACTATTCTTAATCTTGGTATGAATGATGAAGTAGCAGAAACACTAGCTAATCTTACTAATAATAGACGTTTTGCCTATGATTGTTATAGAAGATTTATCTCTATGTATGCTGATGTTGTTATGGCTCTACCTAAGAGTTCTTTTGAATATTTATTTGAAAGATTTAAAGAATCTAAAGGTGTAAAATTAGATACTGACTTAACAGATTTAGATTTATTAGAAATAATAAAAAAATATAAAGAAGAATATATTCGCCTTACTAATAAACCTTTTCCAGAAGATCCTAAAGAACAGTTAATAGAAGCCATTAAAGCTGTTTTTAGAAGTTGGAATAATGATAGAGCGATTACTTATAGACGCCTTAATAATATTCCTGATGATTGGGGAACTGCAGTTAATGTGCAGATGATGGTTTATGGTAATATGGGAAATACTTGTGGTACAGGTGTTGCTTTTACAAGAAATCCTGCGACAGGTGAAAATAAATTATTTGGTGAATACTTAATAAATGCTCAAGGAGAAGATGTAGTTGCAGGTATTAGAACTCCTAAGTCTATAGATACTTTAAAAGATATTATGCCAGAAGCATTTGAGAAGTTTGTAAATATTTGTAAAATATTAGAACAGCATTATAAGGATATGCAAGATATGGAATTTACTATTGAAAATGGTAAACTTTATATATTACAAACAAGAAATGGTAAAAGAACTGCTAAAGCTGCCTTAAAAATAGCGGTTGATCTTGTTAATGAAGGTATGATTAATAAAGAAGAAGCGATAATGAGAGTAGAGGCTACTAGTCTTGATCAATTACTTCATCCTACTTTTGATAGTGAGGCTTTAAATAATGCTAAAATTATTACTAAAGGTTTAGCAGCATCCCCTGGAGCAGCGACAGGCCATCTTTATTTTAGTGCTTTTGATGCCACAAATGCTTATAATAATGGAGTTAAGGACATAATATTAGCAAGAGATGAAACATCTCCAGAAGATATTGAAGGAATGCATATTGCTAGAGGTGTTTTAACAGTTAGAGGAGGAATGACTTCGCATGCTGCTGTTGTCGCAAGGGGTATGGGAACTTGTTGTGTATCTGGTTGTAGTGATTTAGTTGTTGATACCGTTAATAAAACTCTAACTACTAAAGATGGTACTGTTTTTAGGGAAGGAGATTATCTTAGTTTAGATGGTTCTACTGGTAATATTTATAGTGGCGAAATTAAAACAGTAGGAGCAACAATAAGTGGGGACTTTAAAACTTTTATGGAGTGGGCTGATGAAGCAGCAAAATTAAAAGTTAAATGTAATGCTGATAATAAAAATGATGCCAAAGTAGGATATGATTTTGGAGCGAAAGGAATAGGCTTATGTAGAACAGAGCATATGTTCTTTAATGAAGAGAGAATATTTAATTTCCGGAAAATGATTATTGCTGATACTGAAGAGCAAAGAGAAATAGCTTTAAATAATATCTTACCTTATCAAAAAGAAGATTTTAAAAACTTATTTAGAGTTATGAATGGTTTAGATGTTACTATTAGATATTTAGATCCTCCACTTCATGAATTTTTACCTAAAACAGATGAAGAAATAGAAAGCCTATCAAAAGATTTAGGTGTTACTTTTATAGATTTAAAAAATAAAGTAGACTCTTTAAAAGAATTTAATCCTATGATGGGTCACCGGGGATGTCGTCTTGCTATTACTTATCCTTCTATTGCTATTATGCAAACAAAAGCCGTTATAGGCGCTGCCATTGAAGTAGAAAAAGAAGGTATTATTGTAAAACCAGAGATAATGATACCTTTAGTAGGAGATGTAAGAGAATTAAAATATCTAAAAAGTATTGTAAAAGAAGTAGCAGATAAATTAATATTAGAAAGTAATAGTAATATAAAATATAAAGTAGGAACAATGATTGAATTACCAAGAGCAGCATTACTTGCAGATGAAATAGCTAAAGAAGCAGAGTTCTTCTCTTTTGGTACGAATGACTTAACCCAAATGACTTTTGGATTTTCAAGAGATGATGCTTCTAAATTCTTAGATAATTATTATGATAAGAAAATATTAACAGAAGATCCATTTAAGACAATTGATCAAAAAGGAGTAGGTAAGTTAGTAGAAGTTGCAACTATTTTAGGAAGAAAAACAAGAGATGATATTGAACTTGGTATATGTGGTGAACACGGAGGAGATCCAAAAAGCATTGCTTTCTTTAATAAATTAGGCCTAGATTATGTATCTTGTAGTCCTTATCGTGTTCCTATTGCAAGACTTGCCGCGGCACAAGCTGCTTTAAAAGCGGGTGAAAAATAGAACGCATAAGCGTACTAAAATAAAATAATATGAAAGAGCTGAAAAGCTCTTTTTTTGTTGTAATAAAAAGAAATAGTTGATAAATAAAAGAATAAATAA
Source organism: uncultured Mycoplasmatota bacterium (assembly GCA_946499755.1). Taxonomy (GTDB): domain Bacteria; phylum Bacillota_I; class Bacilli_A; order RF39; family UBA660; genus Onthousia. The sequence continues at coordinate 4,328 of CAMMTE010000006.1, read as the reverse complement.
GTGTTAGCTAGTATAGTGATAAAAAGGTTATGTTTTAATAAAAGATAGTCGCAATATAGTTCGGACGACTATTTTTTTGTTGGGTAAATATACAAATAAGAAAGGAATGATGAAAATGTATTATGCTAAACCAACTTTAAAAAATTTATCTCAAGGAGCCAGACTTGAGTATATAAGGAGACTTAGACATATGAAGCAACACGATGTGGCAGAATATTTTGGTTTCGGAGGTAAAGATCCACATAAAACTTTTAATAGTTATGAAAACAACTATAGAGAACCAAGTAAAGAAAGACTAAAAGAAATAGCAGAGTTATATGAAGTAAGTGTTGATGCCATAAAGAAATATGATTTTAACAATCCAATAGATGTTATTTATTTTCATATGTGGTTAGAAGAGGAGTTCCCATATTATGAGATAAAATTTGATTGTGACAGTCATGAAGATACTGAATATAATGAGGTGGTTTTAAATGCTATTAGAGAATGGCAAAAAATGAAAGAAAAAAGAGAAAATCTAGAAATATCAGATGACGAATATCTTGAATGGAAATTAAATTTTAGGATAGAAGATTAATAGTTTGCAAAATAAATAATATCACAAATAATCTAATTTTAGAAAATTATGTTATAATGGTAATAGGTTGGTGATTAAAATAGGAAAAGTTAAATTTAATGCAAAAACGGCAAGTGGTTTACTGTGTAGTTTTAGTGTTTATATTGATGGAGAAAATGTTGGCAAAATTAAACAAAATTCAAGTGAAGTTTTTGAAGTTGATGAAGGAAAACATGTTTTTCAAATAAAAGATAGTGGCGCATTTAAAAAATCAGAGGATCAAGAATTGAATATTGATGAAGATGAACTGATAGCTTTTAATATTTCATGTAATGGATTTAAATATACAATTGTTCGTGACGATTCAAACCAAGCTTCTATTGATAATAAAGACATGATTTTATGTTCACAACTTACCACTGAATTAAGCGACCTTATTGGTTCAATTGAGGAAAGCGGTGAAAAAGTTCTCATTGCTATAAAAGGAGCTTTTAGAGAGTATTTAATCTGTACAAACAAAAGTGTATATATAGCGAAAAAAGGTTTTATGACAGGACATTTTTTAGGAAAAGGTAATTTTCATATTCCATATAATAAAATAACAAATGTAGAAATTGATATGCATTTATTATCTGGTTACTTTGAAATTTCTACAGGTGGATTAGAAAATAAAAAATTAAATTATTGGTCTAATAATGCAAATGAGGATCCTGCCAAGCAACCAAATTGTATATCTTTAAATAAAGTGGTTTTAAAAGATTTTGAGAAGGCAAGAGATTTTATTTTAAATTACGAAGCTGATGCTAAGACTGATGTAAAAATAAAAAGTGAAAAATCTATTCCAGAACAAATAAGGGAGTATAAGGAACTGTTGGATGACGGAATAATCAGTAAAGATGAGTTTGAAGAAAAGAAAAAAGAGTTACTTAGCAAATAAAAATGAGTGTAATTTTTTGATATTATGAACTCTTGAGTAGAAAAAAAATAAAAAAACTCAAAATAGTTTGAAATTTAGTGATTTAAAGAAGTAGAAGTACTTCTTTTTTTTGAAAAAAATCGCACCCTAAACTATTATTATAAAAAATGTTAATTTATTTGTAGAGGTGATAAAATGAAAAGAAAAGTAGCAATATATGCCAGAGTTTCAACCGAACATGAAGCTCAATTGTCTGCGTTAGATAATCAAATTCAATATTATGATAGTATTCTAAAGCAACAACCTAATTGGATTCTTTATGATAGATACATTGATGAAGGTATTACGGGTACTTCTACTAAGAAGAGAAAAAATTTTATAAGAATGTTAGAGGACGCTAAAGAAGGTAAATTTGATTTAATAGTAACCCGCGAAGTATCAAGGTTTGCAAGAAACACAGTCGATGCTCTGCAAGAAACTAGAAAGCTAAAAAAGATTGGAGTAGAAGTTTATTTTACAGAAGATAATATTTGGACATTTAATGATGAAGATGGAGAATTAAAACTGACTATAATGGCAACACTTGCTCAAAATGAGAGTAAGAAGACTTCTCAAAGAGTTAAAGCTGGTCAAATGATATCATTTCAAAATGGAGTATTCTATGGAACAGGCAATATACTTGGATATGATAAAGTTGGTAAAGATTTAATTATTAATGAAGAACAAGCTGAAATAGTAAGATTTATATATTCAGAATATTTAAATGGTAAAGGTACTGTTTCAATTGCTAATGAATTGACAAGAAGAGAAGCAAAAACATCAACTGGGTTAACCAATTGGAGTCCTGCATATATATCAAGAGTATTAAGAAATCCGTTTTATTCGGGTACTATAGTTTATAGAAAATCGTATATACCTGATTATTTAGAACAAAAACCTAAAATGAACTATGGCGAAGTAGAACAAGTAATAGTGGAAGGTAAACATGAACCACTTGTATCCAAAGAAGATTTTAAAAAGGTTCAGCAAATAATGGATAGTCATTCTAAACCAATAAAAATAGGTAGAAGACAAGTAAATGGTGTAGCTAAAAATATTTGGAGTAAGAAACTAATATGTGAATGTGGATCTAATTTTAATCGAAAAGTTTATCATAGAAATAAAAATAGTACTACGTTTTGTTATGTTTGCTATAACAGAAAAACGCATCCAAAAAATAGATATCAAAATAGTGATTATAAATTATGTGAAGTTAAAGAAGTTCAAGAATGGAAGTTACAATACATGGCTGAAGCAATATTTAGAAATCTTACACAGGATATAGGTAATAGACAAGAACTATATGATAGATTAATGAAAGACTCTTATAATAAAAACTAGATAAGTCAAGTTAATACAAAATTTGATAAAATTAATCTAGGAGGATGATGTTATGAGAGTAAATGAAAAAATCAAAAGAATCACAACAGAAACTTTGATATGTGGAATAGACATAGGAAAAACAAAGTGTTGTGCAAGATTCTGTGATTATAGAGGATTGGAGATGTATCATAAAGTTTGGTTTGATAGAACAGAAAACCTTGATGTAATAGGATGTAATATTACATCAGCAATGTATGAAACAGAAAAAACAGATGTAATTATAGCATTTGAACCAACAGGACATTATTGGTTAAATATTGATAAGTATTTCAAAGATTGTGGACAAGAGACTGTATTAATGCCAACATATACAGTAAAACAAGGAAAAGAAATGCATGATCAAAATCCAACAAAGAGCGATCCAAAAGATGCTTTACTAATTGCAAGACTGACAAGTGAAGGTAAGTATGTTAAACCTATTGAAAGAAATGAATTATATCAAAATATATATTCTGGTTATCATATTTATGAAGATATATCAAAAGAAATAAATCGAATCAGAAATAAAATACATGTATGGAATGACAAGTATTTTCCAGAAATAGAAAAAGTGTATAAAATTGATTCGGTAGGAGTTAAACCAATATATGAAAATCAGTTACTACCTAATGAAATTAAGAATATGACATTAGAAGAATTTACTTCTTTAATGGCTAAAAATAATAGTAGAGCAAATAAAAAAAGCATTATGAAATTAAAAGAGTTATGTGAAAAAAGTAATGGAATAAATTCGGATGCTTTTACTAAAAAAGAAATAAAAAGACTATATGAAAGATTTATAGAACTGCTAAAAGAGTTAGAAGAAATAGAAAAAGAATTAATAGAATTGGCAAGTCAGATTGACTATGTTGAGAAAGCAGTTGAAATAACAGGTATAGGATATATGAGTATGATAGGAATTATTGCAGAGACAGGAGATTTAAATAATTATGAGCATGCAAAACAGGTGTTGAAAATGAGTGGGTTAAGTCTTAAAGAAAGCTCAAGTGGTCAAAAAAAAGGAAAGAAACATATTTCCAAACGAGGACGTGCTAAATTAAGACGAAACTTAAAACAAATCGGCATCCATCTCGTAGGGAAAAATAATTTCTTCCTGCAATTGCATAATTATTATACCACAGAAAGAGAACATCCGTTAAGTAAATTAATTTCAATAAATGCAATAATAAGAAAGTTTATGTATATACTTATGGCTTTAGTAAAAAATAAAGAATCATTTAGCGAAGAAAAAGCCATAAGAGAAAGTTGTATAAGTTTTAGTTAATAATATCATTAATAACTAGTTTGGTGAATTAAGATTATGATAAAAATTGTAGTTTTAATTCACTAAACTAGGAATAGATTAGTGATATTATGTGAAAGTGGAATTTGGTAAGTCACTCCATAGGACTTGATCTAGAGAGAAAGAATCACCAAGGCCAGTTTCATATAATG
>CAMMTE010000005.1:0-22621 GCA_946499755.1 uncultured Mycoplasmatota bacterium | reverse complement strand
TCAAGAAGCATTAGCAGAAAAGATAGGAGTTACTAGACAGACAATATCTAAATGGGAGTTAGGTGAGACAGCTCCTGATATTAAACAAGCGAAAGAATTATCTAAAGTATTTAATGTTAGTCTAGATGAATTAACTGATAATGATATTAAAAATGTTTTAGAAGCTAAAGTTAGTAATACTGAAAAGTTAGCGGGTATTATAATTAAAATTTTAAAAGTAATAGGGATCTTATCGATAATATATGTAATACTTTTTATCATTGCATTAATTTTATTTACTGTTTTTCCTAATGAGCAAAGTACAACGACAGAGATAATATCTGCTGATTTAAATTGTTCTATTGGAGATAATAATTATTTGATTACAATTGGAGAAGATAATTATTTTGAATGTATGGAGTGTAATAAAGATATGGAAATCTATTTAAAAGATATTACAGATTATGCTAATATAGAGCATAGTATAGAAAATATAGAAAAGTATTTTGAAGATAATGGAGGTAGTTGTAAATAAGTATGAAAGTAATAACAGTATGTGGTAGTTATAAATTCAAAAAAGAGATGGTTGATATAGCAGAAAAATTAACTTTAGAAGGTAATTGTGTTTTAATGCCAAATGAATTATCAAGAAATAGTAAAGATGATTATACTTTAGAAGAAGCTTTAATGATTGATAAAATGCATAAAGAAAAAATAAAGTTAAGTGATGCTATTTTAGTTGTTAATGTAAATGGTTACATTGGAAGTAGTACTAAAAGTGAAATAGAGTATGCTAAAAATTTAAATAAAGAAATTATTTATTATATGGATATTCTAAAGGACTTGTAAAAAAGATTATTTATTTGATATTAATTAGATAAATTCATAAATTCCAAAAGATGATAAAATATAAAAGTTTTGGAATATTTTTTCCAAAACTTGACTTTGCATATATTTTGATGTATACTCATAGTAGAGGTGAAAGCTATGATAGAAAGGACACAATATCTTGAAGAATTAAAAAGATGGAAAGATAAAGATTTAATAAAAGTTATTACTGGTATAAGAAGATGTGGTAAATCTACTTTATTTCAATTATTTATAGATTATTTAAAGAGTATTGGTATTAGTGATGAACAAATAATATCTATAAATTTAGAAGATGCTGATTATAATTTTGAAGACTATAAACAACTATATGATTATATAAAAGAGAAAATAGATTCTAAAAAGCAATATTATGTCTTTTTAGATGAAGTTCAAAATGTACCTATGTTTCAAAAAGCTGTTGATAGTTTATATATAAAGAAAAATGTAGATGTATATATTACTGGTTCTAATGCTTATTTATTATCAGGGGAACTTGCGACTTTATTATCAGGTAGATATATAGAAATTAAAATGTTACCATTATCATTTAAAGAGTATGTATCTGCTTTTGATGATAATAATTATCAACAATTATTTTTAAATTATATGAAAAATGGTGGTATGCCAGGAAATATTAGTATTTTAAAATCTAATCCTAATGATTTAGATAAATATTTAGATGGAATTTTTTCTACTATCGTTTATAAAGATATTATGGCTAGAAATAATATTAATGATAAAATGCTTTTAGAAAGTGTTTTAAAATTTATTTTTGATAGTATTGGCAGTCCTATATCAACTAAAAAAATAAGTGATACTTTAACTAGTAAAGGGATGAGTACTAGTAATCATACTGTTGAAAAGTATATAACTGCTTTTGTAGAGAGCTTTTTAATATATAAAGCTGAAAGGTTTGATGTTAAAGGTAAAAACTTATTAGCTAGAGATTATAAATATTATGTAGTAGATCAAGGATTAAGAAGCTATTTACTAGGAAAGAAAGCAGATAGTGATATGGGACATATTCTTGAAAATATAGTATATCTTGAATTGTTAAGAAGAGGTTATAGAGTATATGTTGGTAAAGTTGATGATTTAGAAGTTGATTTTGTCGCTGAATCTCGTGATGGTTTAAAATATTTTCAAGTAGCTTTAACAGTTCGTGATGAGAAAGTATTACAAAGAGAACTACGATCATTACAAAAGACTGGAGATCATTACCCTAAATATTTATTAACATTAGATATGGATTTAGAGTCAGATTATGATGGAATAACTAAAATAAATATAGTAGATTGGCTTTTACAAGATAATAATTATTAATGAAGAAATGTGATGTAATGGCAAATATTTTAATACATGGTCTAGGAGATAATGGTACAAGTTGGGATATAGTAAAAAAAGAAACTTAGATAAAATAACTTGTAAAACTTTGCTTTTATGTGGTGTTAAGGATGCTTCTTATGAAGTAAATGTAGATAATCCAAAAGCCTTTGCTAATTTCATTTATGACTTTTAGAAAGATAAGGAATGATTTTAATATGGATTACAAAATAATTTTTACAAAGATGAACTTAACAACAATTAAAGATTTTTTTGATTATATGCAAAAAAATTTTGAATATGGCTGGATAGATAATAATGGACAAAGACATTATGGAATTAATGATGCTAAGTCTTATATATTACAAGAACCTAGTGAATTATTAGAAAGTCATTTAGGAATTTGTTGGGATATGACTGAATTATATAGATGTTTTTTTGAAAATATGATTTCTTTAAAGTACGAAACTTATTATTTATTTTATGATGATAATAAAGGTTGTCCAAGTCATTCTATATTAGTGTATTATGATAATAATAAGGTATATTGGTTTGAGCCAATGTTTAATGATTATTATAGTGGTATTCATGAATATGATAATATTAGAGAATTACTAAAAGATTTAATGAATGTTTTTATAAAAAATTCATTAAATAAAGGACTTATTCCAACTAATTATAATTTTGATAATATTAAAGTATATAAATATAGTAAACCTAAATTTCATATTAATGGTTATGAAATGAGAAATCATATAGATAAAAGTGAAGTTATTAATATTTAATTTTTGCTAATTAAAAGGAGTAATTTTGATATGAATTTCTATGGTAGTGAAGAATATGATAAGTTAATTCAAGATTTAGATAAAAAAGTTTATTCAAAATGTGATTTAACTAAAGAAACAAATAAAAAAGTATTGGATGATAATTATTCTATAAAATATTATTACTATGATGATCAAGATAGTGGTGTAGATGGGGAAATATGTAGATTATATAAAGATGATAATCTTATCTATGAATGGAAGAATATTTATGGTAAATCTAGACTTGCTACTATTATTAATCATTCTGATGGTAATAAATATTTAGTGTTTGATGAAGATTTGTATGGATATAGTGTTTTAAATTTAAAAACATTAGAATGTGTTCATTATATACCAAGTGAATCTCATTTAGATAATAAAGAAACGTTTATTTGGTGTGATGTTAATTACAATATAAATAATAACTTATTAGTAGTTAGTGGTTGTTACTGGGCTACTCCATATACATTAATTGTTGTAGATTTTACTAAGCCTATGGAAGTAGTAAAGTCTAGCAACTGGCTTGATTTACCTTTAAAGTATTATGAATTAGGAAGTGATATTGATTTTAAATGTTTTGATGATGATAAATTAGTATGTATATTAGATGGTAATAAAGATTCTGTTTTAATGGTAGATATTAATGAATTAAATTCTAAATTAGATATTTGAAAACGTTTATATATCAAATTTATTTTTTGGTGTATAATTATAGATGAAAGGAGAGATAAGGATGTATTTAACAATAAATATATATTATACAGGTAAAAATGGTAGTGCTAGAGCTTTTGCAAAAGAAATGGTAGAAAATGGTCTTGTAGAAAGAGTAAGAAATGAAGAGGGTAATTTAAAATACGAATATTTCTTTCCTATGGATGATGAAGAGACTGTTCTATTAATAGATAGATGGGAAAATGAAGAAGCTTTAGATAAACACCATAAAACAGAAATGATGGAAGAAATTGCTAAACTAAGAGATAAGTATAATCTTCATATGAGAGTTGAACAATTTGTTTTTAAAAAATAATTTAAGAAAGGTCTAGGTTTTACTTAGAACTTTTTTGTTATATAATAATTTTATTAGGAGGAGTAGTTGTGTTAGAAGATGAAGTCTTTAAAAAGAGAAAATTAGATAAAAATAAATTAATTATTTATGGCTTTGTTAAAGAGAATAATACTTATAAGTATTCTAAATTAATTATGGATAATAGTTTTAGAGTCGATATTACTATTGATAGTAAGGGTAAAGTTATAGGTAAAGTTTATGACCTTGATGGAGATTATGAATATACTAACTTTCGACTTGAAAATGTTAAAGGAGACTTTGTTAATAGAGTAAAAGAGGAATTTCTTAAAGTGTTAGAAAATATCGCTGATAACTGTTTTACTAAAGAATATTTTCTTTTCCCTCAGTCTAATAGAATCGCTAATCTTATTAAAGAAAAATATAATGTTTTACCTGAATTCTTGTGGGAAGATAATCCTAATTTTGGTGTTTTTAGAAATGAAAATAGTAATAAATGGTTTGGGCTTATTATGAATATTGATAAAAGCAAGCTTAATTCTAAAGAAAATGGAGAAGTTGAAGTTATAAATGTAAAATTAGATGATTTAGTAGATACTTATTTGAAAAAAGATGGTATTTATCCTGCATATCATATGAGCAAGAAAAGTTGGGTTAGTGTTATTTTAGATGGTACTTTATCTAATGAAGAGGTTATGAGTCTTATAGATATTAGTTATGAGTTATCTAATCGAAAAAAGGAATGGCTTATTCCTGCTAATCCTAAATATTATGACATTGTTAACGCTTTTAATGATACTGATACTATTATTTGGAAACAGTCTAGTAATATTTTAGTAGGAGATACCATCTATTTATATATAGCAGAACCTTATTCGTGTATTATGTTTAAATGTAGTGTAACCCGAGTTAATATACCTTATCCATATGCTGATAAGAACGTATCAATGAAAAAAGTTATGAAAATAAAATTACTAAAAAGATATAATGATGATGAATTTACTTTTAAGAAGTTAAATGATTATAGTGTTAGAGCTATAAGAGGGCCAAGAAGTGTTCCTAGTAAATTAAGTGAAGAGCTAAATAAGAGTTAGTGTGCTATAATAGTTATAAATATGAAAGGCAAATATTATGAAGAAAAAGATAGTGATTTTAATTATATTTATTGTAATTGTTATTATAATATTAAGTATTTATATATTTAATAATACTAAAGAAAAAGAAAGATATAAAGAGATAAAAGAAGCATTTGAAAAAGCTGTAATATGGGAATTGGATGCTACTGGTAACAGTAAAAAGCACTGCGAAGAGAATATTACTAAAGAAATTACTATAACAGCTGATAACTTAATTTCTAATGGATACTTAAAAAAAGAAGATATGTTAGATATAGATGGAAAATCTTATTGTGATGGGTATGCTAAAACATTTGCAGCGGATGATTGTGGTATAGATTATAAAATTTATATAAAATGTAATGGTTATAAAACAAACGGATATAAAGATTATAAGTGAAATGATATAATATAAGGAAAATTATAGAAACTATTAGAAAGATAAATTTTAAAAGATTAATTTAATTACTAGAATTAAAGACTTTTCTTTATAAATTTGGTAAAATATAACTATAAATAGTGAAGTGTTTAGGAGGTTTATTTATGCAGGTAAGTGATGTTAAAAAAGCTTTAATAGAACAGAGAAAAATAAATTTGAAAGGTAATTTATATCATAAAACACAAATTGATTTTGCATATAATACTAATCATATTGAGGGATCTACTATAACTCCTGATGAGACTGCAAGTATTTTTGATAATGGAACGATTTTAGCGAGTAATGATAAAGTAATTGTTTTAAAAGATGCTACAGAAACTAAAAATCATTTTACGTTATTTAAATATATGTTAGATACATTAGATAATCCTCTTGATGAAGATATGATTAAGAAATATCATTTTATTTTGAAAGATGGAACTTTAACTGATAGTGAAAAAGAATGGTTTAATGTAGGTGAATATAAGAAGAAAAAGAATTTTGTTGGAAATATTACAACAAGCTTACCAAAAGATGTTAGTAAAGATATGAAAGCTTTGTTAGAGTGGTATAATAATATAGAAAATAAAAAGTTAGAAGACATAATAGAATTTCATGTTAAGTTTGAGCATATTCATCCTTTCCAAGATGGTAATGGTAGAGTTGGTAGAATGATTATGTTTAGAGAATGTCTATATAATGATATAATGCCATTTTATATTGAAGATAGAAATAAAGACTTTTATATAAGAGGTATTAAAGAGTATCAACTTCATAATGAAAAAGGTTATTTGATAGATACTTGTTTAAATAGTCAAGATAATTATGAAAGAATGGCTAAATATTTTTTAGAAGATAATTAGTCTTTATGATGGAGGAAATATGATATTAAATAGTCAGGAAAATTATAAAGATAAGAAAAGTATAATTATTTATTTTAGTAGAGCCGATGAAAATTATGCTGTAGGCTATATCGATAAAGGTAATACAGAGGTAATTGCAGAATATATTAGAGATTTAACAGGTGCAGAACTTTTTAAGGTAGAACCTAAAGATAAATATGCAAGTGACTATAAAACTTGTGTAAGAGAAGCAGTTGAAAGAATTAGAAGTCATAATGCTCCTATTGTAAAAGAGCTTCCTGATTTATCAAGTTATGAAGTTATTTATATAGGTTCACCTGTATATTGTGGTAAGATGCCTGAAGAAATGGTAACTGCTCTAAAAGATAGAGATTTTACAGGTAAGATAATTAGACCATTTGTAACGCATGAAGGCTCAGGACTTGCTAATATTCCTAAAGAGATTAAAGAAGTTTGTAAAGGTGCGACAGTTTTAGATGGTCTTGAAGTTAAAGGTTCAACTGTAAATAGTGCTAAAGACAGAGTAGAATCTTGGATATAAAATGTTTCATTTTAGTATCTATACTCTTGAATTTAATATATATTTATGATAATATGAATATGTAAAGAAAATTTACATATAAATAAAAAAGAGGAATACCTAGTTTGCGATTTGGGTGTTACCTCAAAATGTTTTTTGTGTGAACACCCTAATTACAAAGTTGTAATAGGGCGTTTTTTATTCAAAGATGATTAAAAGAGCAATAATAATCAGTAATGCTGATATTAAAAAATCTTTTTTACTCATAAGCAAGTCCCCTTTCTAACCCCCTAATAAATAAAGCGAAAGAAAGAGGTAAACACCCATACTAAGTATTCCTAAATAGATAATAACATAAATGCATCTATAAAACAATCGAACAAGATACATTTTTTAATAGAAGTTTTGTTTGAAATAATATAAACATTATTAAAAAACTTAAAAGTAAGGACAAATTATTTTTTTCATATGTTAAAATAATATTAGGAAGTGAAACAAAATGAGAAAAGAGACTAAAGAATTCATTATTGAATATGATAAAGATATAGATTACATAGCTGATTTAATAAAAAAATTAGAACAGGAAGTAGATAGAATTCTTAATTTTTTTGAATTGAAGAATTTAAAAAAGAAAAAGAAAATAAAAATATGGACAAGTCGTAAAGCATATCAAACTCATTTAGAAAAATATGTTCCTAAATATTATGAATGGATGAATGCAGATACTTTTGATGGTAATATTAATTTATTATCAATTGAAGAGTATAGAAAAACTAGAGAACATAGTGATATAACATTAGAAGAATTTTTAGAAAATATAATTCATGAATTTGTTCATTCTTGCCAACAAGAAATAAATCCTGATTCTAAAAATGTTGAATGGTTTTGGGAAACACTTGCTACAAACTTAGGAAATCCATTTGATTATACAATTGATTTAAAGTTTAATGAAGACCAATTAATAAATGATTTTAATAGTGTTCCAAACAACTATGAAATAGCTTTTACTATAGGTAAATATTTATTAGAAAATTATTCTCATGAAGATATTATGCGATATGTAAGAAATCCAGAGATATTAAGGAAAGATGCTAGAAATATTTTTAACGAAGTAAAAGATAGAGTTAATTAAAGTCTTCTACATATAAGGCTTTAACAAGATAAGGTGTGATTTCATCTATATCATACCAACCTGAACTTTTAGAAGTATCTTCTAGTCCATTAGGATTAGAGACATAAACTTTATTATTATTTGATGCTAATAATACCATATAATGGGAAGTAGTAGTCCATCTGTTTTTTCCTAAATTACTAGAAAGACAGACGATAATTGGTCTATTACTTTTTAAATGTTTTAGTATTTCTTCATTCGATAAATGAAGAGAGTCATAATAAAAGTCTGAATTATTAATACCATAGGTTAGAGATAATTCATCTCCGAGGGTATTATAATCCATGACAGGATAATATCTTTTTCTTAAATCTTCTGGAGTAAAATCAAAACCATAACCACTTAATACTATAGCAAGAGAAGTAATACCACAACCTGTATCTTTCATAACTCCTCCCCAGTAAGTATTATTACTCCAAGAAGCATTACCATTTTGTTTATATTCAATATAAGTTTTCTTATAAGGAGAATTAGTTGTGAAGGTGGAAAAATATCCATCTTCATTTTCTGTTTTTTCTTTTCCTAGTCCTTCATAATCATTACTAGTATCTTCTTTTATTACTTCATAACTAGGATAATTTATTTCTATATAGTTTTCATAAAAATAAAACCCTAATCCTATAAATAAACCTAAAATAATAATATTTTTAAACTTTAATCTTCTTTTCTTTTTCATTAAATCATTCCTTTTGTCCTTAATTATATAAAGATGATTTAATAATAGTTTTAATAATTACTTAATAAATTCTTAAGTTTTTCTTACGATTAACTACTTTAACTGAAAAAGTAAGACTTCTGTGTTATACTTTAGGTATAAATGGAGGAGAAATATGAACATACTAGTTTTAGATGATGAAAAAGAAATCGCTGATTTAGTAGAAGTGTATTTAAAGAATGAGAACTATAATGTTTATAAATTTTATAATAGTAAAGATGCTATTAAGTGTATTGATGAAGTACCTTTAGACCTTGCTATTTTAGATATTATGTTACAAGATATAGATGGTTTTAAGATTTGTAAATATATTAGAGATAAGGGCTTAAAATTCCCTATTATAATGTTAACTGCTAAAATAGAAGATAATGATAAGATTAAAGGCTTAACAATTGGAGCGGATGATTATATTACTAAACCTTTTAACCCTTTAGAGTTAGTAGCAAGAGTTAAAGCTGTGTTAAGAAGATATAAATTATATAATAAAGAAATAGATAATGATATATTAGAGATAAGGGGACTTGTAATAAATAAAAAAGAACATAATTGTTATCTATATGATAAAAATATAGATTTAACACCTATAGAGTTTGAGATATTACTTTATTTAATGACTAATAAAGGTAAAGTTGTAAGTAGTGAGGAATTATTTGAAAAAGTTTGGAAAGAGAAATATTTTGATAGTAATAATACGGTTATGGTTCATATTAGAAGAATAAGAGAAAAATTAGGTGAAGATACTAAAAGACCTAAGTTTATTAAAACTATTTGGGGAGTGGGATATAAAATTGAAGATTAAAAGTATAACAAAGTTAAAAATTAAATTGTGTTTAGAATTATTAGGTAATATTTTATTATTTCTCTTTATCTTTTTTGTTGTTTATTTTCTTATAACTTTATTATTTGAAAACTCTTTATCAGTAGCAGTTTCTAATATTAATTATGATTTATATGCTTTTATTGTAAATAATAGAGATAATATTCTTTATGTTTATTTAGGAATAGTTTTAATTATTTCTATTTATAGATTTATCTCTAAATATGTAAATAGTATTAATGAAGTGTATGAATCCCTTGACCTTATCTTAAAAGAAGATGATGAGGCGATTAAACTACCTAGTGAAGTAAATGATTTTTCTAAGAAGTTAAATGATATTAAATATAATTATATTTTATCTAAGAAGAAAGAAGAAGATGCCATAATTAAGAAAAATGATTTAATAATGTATATGGCTCATGATTTAAAAACACCACTTACTTCTGTTATTGGTTATTTAACTTTGTTATTAGATGAAAAGAATATATCTAATAAAACAGAAGAAAAGTATTTAAAAATAGCTTTAGATAAAGCTTTAAGAGTAGAGTCTTTGACTAATGAGTTTTTTGATATTACTAGATATAATTTACAAGAGATTCCTATTGATAAGAAAGAGATAAATATAGCATATCTTTTAAGACAATTAACTGATGAGTGTTATCCAATGTTAGAAGAGAACAATTTAAAGTGTAAGTTAACAGCAAGTGATAAGGTAATGTATTTAGGAGATGGAGAGAAACTTGCTAGAGCTTTTGATAATTTATTAAAGAATGCTATTAATTATAGTTATGAGAATACGACTATTGAAATAACTTTAAAAGAAGATGATGAAGCTATAAATATTGTTTTTAAGAATAAAGGAGAAAAGATTCCTAAATATAAACTTGATAAGTTGTTTGATAAGTTTTATAGAGGAGATGAGTCTCGTAATACTAAAATCGGCGGGGCAGGTCTAGGTCTTGCTATTACGAAAGAGATAATTGAATTACATAAAGGAAAAATAGAAGTAAGAAATGATGATGAGTTTATAGAATTTTTAGTGGAACTTAAGAAAAAATAAAAGGATTGTAACCTGTATTAAGGAAACAATCCTTTAACTATTTTTTTACTTTCGAAAAAGGTTTATGTCTTATTTCTCCAATAGATGTATTTTCACAGATATCTTTTAAATTCTTTAATAAATTTATAAGTTCTAATCTTTTATTAGTTAAATCGTCATCTTTATATTCAATAGTTCCAACTTTGTTTTCTTCTTGTTCAATAACATTGTCATTATAAACTAGAGTGTTATAAGAGATATTTATCTTATCAATGTTATCAGTTTTGAGTATTATTTTATCAGTAGCATTTAAAGAACTATTATCGTCAGTAATAATTTGTTGTTTAGCATCACATTCAACTTCCTTACCATTTACTGTAGAATTAGTAAGTTCTATATTTTTATAGGCTATCATAGATACTTTAGTTCTTTCTTTTTCTTTTCCAATATTAGCATTAATAAGATTAATATTAAAAGTCGCACCTAGTTTAATACTTAAATCAGCACCAGCAAGGGCAACTTCATTAGTTAAATCCATATTCTTAATAGTTAAGTTTTTGGTATCTATCATTAATAAATAAAATGCTCTTATATGATTATTGTCTAAAGTACAATCACATTTAGCTTGGATACCAAATCCGAACTCAAAATTACAATTTTTTATAGTAATATTACAATCTTCATTATGATAATTATAGATATAAACTTTTTTGTCTGTTATATTAATACCTTCAATTACATAATAAACAGGCTTATCTAAATTATATGTTTTAGCAAGTTCTTTGTCTTCTATTCCATTACACATAATGGAATATTCATATTTTTCCTTTTTAATTTTATTTTTTTTAACATAGCAGATAAGTTTATCATCTTCTTCAATCACTTTTCCTAAATTGCCAACAAGATATTTCTTTATAATATTTCTAACCGTAGTTGTAAGTAAAATTTTTCTTAAAGCTTTTTTTAATATTTTCATATTATCTTTCCTCCAGTTGTTTCATATTATAGCATAATACTCATAAAAAGTAACTATGAATTAAATAATGTCTTGACTTGGAGCTAACTCTAAATGATAGAATTTATTTTAGGAGGTAGATAATTTTGAAAGATTTATATTTAGAGTGTTACTCAGGAATAAGTGGGGATATGACAGTAGCAGCTTTATTAGATTTAGGGGCTGATTTAAATAAGTTAAACACTACTTTAAAAGAATTGAAGATAGATGATGAGTTTGAAATAAAAGTCTCTAAGGTTTTAAAAAGTGGCATAGAGGCGAATGACTTTGATGTTATTTTAAAACATAAGCATGAGCATAATCATGACCATGACCATCATCACCATCATCATGAACATAGAAATTTAGATGATGTTTATAAAATTATTGATAGATTAAGCGATGAAAAAGTTAAGAAACTTGCAAAAGATATATTTAAAGTAGTGGCAGTTGCAGAAGCGAAAGCTCATGGTAAAAGTATAGAAGAAGTACATTTTCATGAAGTAGGGGCAGTTGATTCTATTATTGATATTGTATCAGTTGCTTTCTCTATAGTAAATCTTGGAGTAGAAAATGTTTATGTTTCAACTCTTTATGAAGGAAGGGGCTTTGTACACTGTGCTCATGGGGATATGCCTGTTCCTGTTCCTGCTGTTTTAAATATAGTAAGTGATTATGGTTTAGATATTAAAATTACTGATAGAGAAGGAGAGTTAATTACTCCAACAGGTGCTGCTATAGTTGCCACATTAAAGAATAAAGAAGAATTACCTGAAAAATATAAGATTAAGAAAGTAGGGCTTGGTGCTGGTAAAAGATATCCTGATAGACCTAGTATGGTTAGAGCAATGTTGATAGAGGAAGATTAAATATTATGAATAAAAAAATAATTTATATTATTGGGGTTATACTAGTATTAGTAGTAATTTTCATAATAGTTTTTCTATTAAATAAGGATGAAGGTGATAATAAAAAGATGGAAAATATTAAAGAAAATGTATCTAATGATATTACTTTTGATTTTGATACTCATACTGTATTGTTAAATAGTGGTTATATAATGCCTTTAAATGGGATTGGTACTTATAGCCTAACAGGGGCTGAGTGTTATAACTCGATAAGAAGTGCTTTAGATTCAGGTGTTAGGTTAATTGATACTGCCTATATGTATAATAATGAAGAAGAAGTAGGTAGAGCGATAAGAGATTCTAATGTACCAAGAGAGGAAATCTTTGTTATTACAAAAATTTATCCAACTCAGTATGATAATCCTGAACAAGCGATAGAAATGGCTTTAGAGAAATTAGATATTGGCTACATTGATATGATGCTTTTACATCATCCAGGAGATGGGGATGTCGAAACTTATAAAGCAATGGAAAAATATGTAGAGCAAGGTAAGATTAGGTCTCTTGGTTTATCAAACTGGTATGTAGAAGAGTTAGAAGAGTTTTTACCACAAGTAGATATAATGCCTGCTTTAGTTCAAAATGAAATTCATCCCTATTATCAAGAAAATGATGTTATTCCTTATATTCAAAGTTTAGGTATTGTCGTACAAGGATGGTATCCATTTGGAGGAAGAGGACATACTAGTGAATTATTAAATGATGAGGTGATAGTTGATATTGCAAAGAATCATAATGTAAGTGCTGCTCAAGTAATACTTAGATGGAACTTACAAAAAGGAGTAGTAGTTATACCAGGTTCATCTAATCCCGAACATATTAAAGAAAATACAGAACTTTATGATTTTGAATTAACTATTGATGAGATGAATAGAATTAATGCTTTAGATAGAAACGAAAAACATGATTGGTATTAAAAGAAAGGAAAGAGATAAAATGAAAGAAGAAAAATTAAATTTAACTAATGAATGGGATAAGACATTTCCTAAAAGTGATAAGGTAAATCATAGAAAGGTAACATTTCATAATCGTTATGGAATTACGTTAGCAGCAGACCTTTATGAACCTAAAGAACATAAGGATAAATACGCAGCCATTGCTATTTGTGGACCTTTTGGAGCGGTTAAAGAGCAAGCATCTGGTCTTTACGCCCAAGAGTTAGCAGAAAGAGGTTTCTTAACAATTGCCTTTGACCCATCTTTTACTGGTGAAAGTGGAGGTATTCCTCGTTATATGGCTAGTCCTGATATAAATACAGAGGACTTTCAAGCAGCAGTTGACTTTTTATCAGTACAAGATAATGTTGACTCTGAAAAAATTGGTATTTTAGGTATTTGTGGTTGGGGTGGCATGGCTCTTAATACAGCTTGTATTGATACAAGAGTTAAGGCAACTGTTACATCTACTATGTATGATATGTCAAGGATTAATGCTAATGGTTATTTTGATAGTGGTGATAATGAAGAAGCAAGACATAATCAAAGAGTTGTTTTAAATAATGAGAGAACAGAAGATTATAAAACTAATACTTATAAAAGAGCAGGTGGAGTTGTTGACCCACTTCCAGATGATGCTCCCTTCTTTGTAAAAGATTATCATGATTATTATAAAACAAAAAGAGGTTATCATAAGAGAAGTCTAAACTCTAATCTTGGTTGGAATGTAATTGGTACTATGTCTTTTATGAATCAACCTATCTTAACATATAGTAATGAAATAAGAGGTGCTGTTTTGATTATTCATGGGGAAAAAGCTCACTCTTGTTATATGAGCCGTGATGCTTATAAGAATATGACCGAAACAAGTAAATATACTGACAATAAAGAATTAATGATAATACCTAATGCTGTTCATACTGACCTTTATGATAGAAAAGATATTATTCCTTTTGATAA
This sequence comes from uncultured Mycoplasmatota bacterium, assembly GCA_946499755.1. Lineage (GTDB taxonomy): Bacteria > Bacillota_I > Bacilli_A > RF39 > UBA660 > Onthousia. The sequence goes on along the minus strand of CAMMTE010000005.1, from coordinate 8,164 downwards.
GATAGAAGAATTCTTTAAAAATAATTTAAAATAGGAGAGTAATAGACTCTTCTTTTAGTAAGGTGATAAATTATGAATAAGAAAGTATTGGTTGGATTATTAATAGTTATTATAATATTAGTAGTAGTTTTTATAATAATTAATTTAAAAGATGATGATAGTGATAATTCTAATAATAATGATAATAAGCAAGAGACAGATATAAATACTAATGAAGAAGTAGAGGGAGAGAATTTAAGTATGAAGATAAATTTAACAATAAATGGTAATAATTTTACAGCAACACTTGAAGATAATGAAACTACTAGAGAATTACTTAATAGATTACCATTAGAACTTAATATGAGTGAATTAAATGGTAATGAAAAGTATTATTATTTTGATGATAGTCTTCCTACTAATAGTTATAGACCTGGTAGTATTAATACTGGAGATATTATGTTGTATGGAAATGACTGCTTAGTTATCTTTTATGAAAGCTTTAATACAACTTACAGTTATACAAGAATAGGAAGAATAGATAATGCTAATAACTTAGATAAAGTTGTTGGTAGTGGTAGTGTTAATGTTAGAATAAGTAAATAATAAGAGGTAGGAAGTTATGAAGTTAATAGAAAATAAAACTTATGATGAAGAAAGAGCTTTATATAATTTAAAGAATAGTGAGGTTAAAAATTGTACTTTTGCGGGTCCTAGAGATGGAGAGTCAGTTTTAAAGGAAGCTCGTAATATTAAGGTAGTTGACTGTAACTTTTCTTTAAGATATCCTTTGTGGCATGATAAGAAGTTTGAACTAATTGACAGTAATTTGGATGAACTAACAAGAGCCCCTATTTGGTATGCTAGTGATGGACTTATAGATAATGTTACAATTACATCTGTTAAAGCAGTAAGAGAGTGTAATAATATTGTGGTTAAAAACTCTAATATTAATTCTGATGAGTTTGGCTGGAAATCTCATCATATAAAGATAGAAGACTCTACTATTAATTCAAAATATATCTTCTTTGATAGTAGTGATGTTACAATAAATAATTTAAATTTTACTGGTAAATATTCTTTTCAATACATGGAGAATTTAACTATTGATAACTCTAATTTAGATACTAAAGATGCTTTTTGGCATAGTAAAAATGTCGTAGTAAAAAGCTCTTTAGTTAAAGGAGAATATCTTGGTTGGTTTTCCGATGGCCTAACTTTAATTAATTGTAAGATTATAGGAACACAACCTTTATGCTACTGTAAAAATCTTAAGTTAATAAACTGTACAATGGAAGAGACTGACTTATCTTTTGAGTATTCAGATGTCGATGCTGATATAAAAGGAAATATCATGTCTATTAAAAATCCTAAGTCAGGTAGAATAGTTGCCGATAGTATTGGTGAGATAATTAAAGAAGATTCTATTATGGAAGATACATGTGATATTGTAATTAGAAATAGTTAGTATGGAAATGCTAACTATTTTTTAATTCATTAAATTTTTGATAAATATGATTAATAATATGTTAGAATATATATTAAGAAATTATTTGGGAGGTTTATTTTATATGAGAGTTGGAAGAAGTAATAATAATTGGAATAGAGTTAATACAAAGGAAGAACTATTAGAATTATTAAAGACTTATAGGGGAATATTATCTAATCCTATGCAAGATTATTTAAATTCTTTAATAGAATTAGAATTTTCTGTTATAAGAGATTATATTAAAGATGAAGATAGAGAAGCTTTATCTGAATTAGAGGTATATAAGAAAGTAGCGATATATAATATCTATAATAGAGCTTTAACCCTATTTAAAAAACAAGAAATGCAGTTTAATATTTCTGGTAATGAAAATGGTTTTGAAAGTTTAAATATTTCTACACCATTAAATGATAAAAATATAAGATTATTTCATTTTAATTATAGTGAAAATAGAAGCTTGAATGATAAAATACCAGATGAATATAAAACTATGATAATTGGAACTGTTAATTTGTATCAAACATTAGAAAGTAAAGAATTGAGAGAAAAAGAATTAAATAGAGTAATGAATAAGTTAGAAATGTTATATGATGCACATAATCCTTATCCATCTCCTCGTAAGAAAATAGGTGGTCCATCTCAACAATGGAATCGTGAACATTCACTTGAAATAGATAAATATGAAAAGATGTTTACAAAATTAGATAATAAGAAAGAATTAACAGATGAAGATAAAAGAGAAATTGAGATAACAGATGAAATATATAATTTATTATTAGAAGATTATGGGTTAACTAAAGAAAACTTTGAAGAAGTAAGAAGTAGAGCTAAGTTTGGATTTGAATCTTATAGTAACCTTCAAAAAACACTTGTTAAAAAAGAACCTAATTTAACTATTACAACTAGTATTAAATATATATAAATTTAAACTAATTAAGAAGGTGAGTCTATGAAAGGACAAAATATGTATCTAGCATTTGATAGTGAAGTCATCTATGATGATGCTTCCTTTTTAATTGAAGATAATGATAAAGTAGGTGTTGTTGGTGTTAATGGAGCAGGGAAGACTACTTTATTTAAGATTATCTTAAAAGAGGAATCTTTAGATGCTGGTAAGATTACATTAAATAATAAAAGAATTGGCTATCTTCCTCAAGAGATTAATTTCACTGATAAAGAGAAAAATGTCTTAGATTATTTATATAGTGGAAGACCTATTGAAAAGCTAGAACAAGAGTTAAATAAAGTCTATGAGAAATTAAGTAATGCTAGTGAACTTGAACAAAATAAACTTTTAAGACAAGCGGAAAAGATTCAAAGTGAACTTGATAGTTTAAATCAATATACGGCTGAGGATGAATTATTATCATTAATTGAAAACATGAAGATAGATAGTGAATTGTTAGAGATGAAAGTAGGAGATTTATCAGGAGGACAAAAGTCTAAAATCGCTTTTGCAAGACTTCTTTTTTCAAACTCTGATATCTTACTTTTAGATGAACCTACTAATCATTTAGATGCTAAGACTAAAGATTTTGTTATTAATTATTTAAAGAATTATCATGGTATGGTTTTAGTTATTAGTCATGATATAGACTTTTTAAATGAAGTAGTTACTAAGACCATGTTTATTAATAAAGTTACTCATAAAATAAAAGTATATAAGGGTAATTATAAAGAATTTAAAAGACTTTATGCTAATGAAATGATAGAAAAAGAGCTTAGAATAAAAGAGCAAGAACGTGAAATAAAGAAACTTGAAGAAGTTGTTAAACGGGCTGAGGGAGCATCTCGTACTAATCACAATTTAAAAAGATTAGGTCAGTCTAGAAAGAAGATGTTGGAGAAAAAGTTAGATGAATTAGAAGTAAGAGAAGAAAAATATAAGACTGTTACGATGAAAGTAGAGCCAAAAGAGGTCAGTGGAAAAATACCTTTAGAAGTGAAACATTTAACTTTTCATTATCCTAGTAAGAGTGATTTATATCATAATTTATCATTTCAGATGGCAAGAGGAGAGAAGTTTTTAATAGTTGGAGAAAATGGTGTTGGTAAGTCAACTTTATTAAAACTAATTGTTGGTAAATTAAAACCTATTAAAGGAGAAATAGACTATGGCTATCATGCCTCTATTTCTTATTATGCCCAGGAGTTAGAGATATTAGATGAAGATAAAACTATTTTAGAAAATGTGGATAATCCTAATTATAGTGATAATGAGTTAAGGAACTTTTTAGGTAATTTTCTGTTTTCTAATAATGATGTCTTTAAGAAAGTAAAAGTATTATCACCTGGAGAGAAAGCACGAGTTGCCTTATGTAAAATACTTATTCAAAGAACTAATATCATTATATTAGATGAACCTACTAATCACTTTGACCCAGAGACTCAAGCAATTATTGGTGAAAACTTTAAAAATTATACCGGTACTTTAATTATTGTTAGTCATAATCCATCTTTTGTAGAACAAATTGGAGTTACTAGGATGTTAGTCTTACCAGAAGGTAAAATTGTGGAATATAAAAAAGAATTACTACATTACTATTATTACTTAAATACTGAATTGGTGTAGTATTGAATAAATAAATATTCAGTTTTATAATGATAGTAGGAGATGATAAAAATGGCTAAAAAAGATTTAGGTGTAAAACCTTATTTATTTCCAATGCCTGTTTTAATGATTGCAACATACTGTGAAGATGGTAGTGTTGATGTTATGAATATGGCTTGGGGAGGTATTTGTGATAACAATAAAGTAGCTTTAAATATTACAGAGTCTCATAAGACTTCACAAAATATTAAAGAAAGAGGGGCTTTTACAATTAGTGTTGCTGATATTCCTCATTTGAGAGAATCAGACTTCTTTGGCACAGCATCAGGTAATAGAATGAAAGATAAGTTTGAACGAAGTGGAATGCATGCAGTTAAAAGTGAAAGAGTAGATGCTCCAATAATTGAAGAGTATCCAATTACTTTAGAATGTAAAGTTGATAAGATTCAAAAAGATGAAGATGGCTTTAGAGTAGTTGGAGAAATAGTTAATGTTTTAGCAGATGAATCTGTCCTTGATGATAATGGTAAAGTTGACCCTACTAAATTAAATGCTTTTGTCTTTGACCAATTCCAAAATGGATATTATGCAATAGGAGAAAAAGTAGGAGAAGCTTGGAAAAGTGGAAATAAGTATATGAAGTAGGTTTTAACTACTTGAAAATATTATATATTTATGATACTATGAATATGTAAAAGAGATTTACATACAATAAAAAAAGAGGAATACCTAGTTTTGCAGATGGGTGTTACCTCTAAAGTGTTTTAGAAGTAAAAACCCTATTCACAAAGATGTAATAGGGTGTTTTACTATCTATAAATAATTAGGAGTATAACTATAATTAGTAATATTACAATTAAGAAATCCTTCTTACTCATAAACATTTCCCCTTTCTAACCCCCTGAAGTCAAGAGATATAGAAAGAGGCAAACACCCTTACTAAGTATTCCTGCAAATATAGTATCATACTTTTATTTATAAAACAATCGAACAAGATACATTTTTTTAATAGAAAATTTGTTTCGTATATTTTAATCTAACTAGAAGAATAGAAAGTTATTCTAGTTTTGTTGTTTAGGATATTTTTTCTATGTTATAATTTTACTTGGAGGGAATAAGATGCAGTTTTATAGTTTGAATCATGAAGCTTCTTTTGAAGATTTAAAAAAATTTAATTACCCTAATCAAAAGATAGGAGTAATTGCGCATATAGAAAATGAAAATGGTGAAATTTTACTACAGCAAAGAGGAGTAAAATCTCGTGATGAAAACGGCCTTTACGAGGATATAGGTGGTAAAGTAGAACCAGAAGATATAAACTTCTTATCAGCAATTAAGCGTGAAATCAAAGAAAAAGCAGGAGATGAAATTAATTTAGTTTTCAGTAATTCCATAGGAATTTATCATTGCTATAAAAATAATATTAATTGGGTTTTTGTAATATATTTTGTTAAATATATTGAAGGAAAAATTAAAATAATGGAGCCTTTGAAATGTATGGATTATCATTTTTTTAAATATAATGAGGCAATTGATTCAGAATTAGTTACGGAAAGCTGTAAGTATAAAAAATAATTATAGATAATAATTTAATTAATGATTATGAAATTATTTTATTTAATGTTATTTACATATTACTTGAAAATATTATATATTTATGATACTATGAATATGTAAAGAAAAATTACATATAATTAAAAAGGGAATACCTAGCTTTGGAGTGTTAGGTACTATCCCAATATTTTGGTAGAGTACCTACTCTAAGGAGTTGGTACTATTTTTATTAACATAAATAATAAAACTATTATTACGAAAATAAGTGAAAATATGACATAGCATAGAAATTTCTCTATTTTTCTCATATTATCAGACCCCTTTCACACTATTTTTAAGTAAGTTCGAGGGGATAGTACCTAAACAACTAGATATTCCATTAATAATGTAACATATATATTAAAATAAAATAATCGAACAAGATACATTTTTTAATAGAAAATTTGTTTTATATATTTTAATTTAACTAGAAGAGTGTAAAGTTCTTCTTTTTTCTTGATTAGCATATTTTTTCTATGATATAATTTTGCCTGGAAGAGGTGAATTATGTTAGAAGTTGAAGACTTAAAGAAGAAGTTTGTTAAGTATAATGCTAAACGTAAAAAAGAAGAATTTTATGCTGATAATGGCATTAGTTTTAAAGCTAAAGATGGAGAAATCATTGGTATATTAGGACCAAATGGAGCAGGGAAAACAACTCTACTTAGGATGATTGCAGGAATACTTGAGCCAACGAGTGGTACTATATCTTTTGATAAATTAGATTATCTTCATAATGAGATAGAAATTAAGAAGAGTATTGCTTATCTTTCTGGTAATACTAAACTTTATAATACTTTGTCTCCTTATGAATTATTAAAAATGTGTGGCAATATTTATGGAGTAGAAGAAGATAAATTAGAAGATAGGATAAAAGAGATATCTAAAAAATTAAATATGGATAGTTTTCTATATAATAGAATTGAAAACTTATCAACAGGACAAACCCAAAGAGTTAATATTGCAAGGTGTCTAGTTCATGACCCTAAATATTATATTTTAGATGAAGCGACTAGTGGTCTTGATATTATTTCTAGTCAGATTATTTTAGACTTTATTAAAGAAGAAAAGAAACGTGGTAAGATAATTTTATATTCTACACATTATATGGAAGAAGCAGAAAATATATGTGACTATGTTATTATGATTAATAAAGGTAAAGTTATTAAAGAAGGTACTCCTAGTGAGATTAAAAAATCTACTAAAACTACTAATTTAAGAGATGCTTTCTTTACTTTAATAGGAGGTGTTTCTAATGAGTAATTTAGGTAATATTTTAAAGAAAGAATTAAGAGAGATGTTTCGTGATAAGAAGTCTCTTGCGATGATGTTAATTATTCCTATTTTAATACCTGCTTTAGTAATAGGAATGTCTGCTTTATTTGAATCAGAAGTTAATAAGCCTATAACTGATTATAATAAAATTGGTTTTAATTATGAGTTAAGTGATATGGAAAAAGATATTGCAGAAAACTTAGATATAGAAGTTATTAGTGGTACAACAGAAGAGTTAGAAAATAAATATAGTGATGGTAGTATAGATTTATATATTACAAAAGATGGTAGTACTTATACTATTAATGGTGAAGATAATGAGACTAGTACTTATGCTACTAGTTTAATGGATACCTACTTTGCTACTTATAAAGAAGCATTACAAACTAATTATTTAGCAAGTAATAATATAAATCCTACTGATGTTACTAATATTATTACTGTTAATAAGGATATAACTGAGACAGAAAACTTTTATGGTAATTATATTGTAAACTATGGCTTTTTATTTATAATCATGGCTATTACAATATCTGCAACTTATCCTGCTACTGATACAACAGCAGGAGAAAAGGAAAGAGGAACACTTGAAACATTACTTACATTTCCAATTAAGAGTAAAGATATAATCGTTGGTAAGTTCTTAAGTGTCTCTTTATCATCAATTATTACAGGAGTTATTAGTTTAATTTTAATGCTTGTTTCGTTAGCGTATGCTAATAGTAGTTTTGAAATATATAAAGATACTAATTTAATGTTATCTCCTAGTAGTTTAATCTTTGCAATAGTTGTAATAATTGCTTACTCTTTATTAATAAGTGGTCTTTGTATTGCTATTGCTAGTAAATCTAAAACTTTTAAAGAAGCTCAAAGTGCTCTAACTCCTTTAACATTTATATCTTTCTTTCCAGGTATGATTGCCTTTATGGCAGGTATTAGTTCATCACCACTTTTATCACTAGTACCTTTCTTAAACTTTACTCTATTATTTCAAGATATAGTTGTAGGTAATATAGATATTGTTAATATTTTATTAATGAGCTTATCTACAGTTGTTATTATTGCCGCAGTCTTAATAGTAATAATTAAACAATATAAATCAGAAAAAGTATTATTTTAGGCTAGTTATCGCTCACTTTTTGCACATTAACACTCAAAATTGGTCGATAACTTGGTTTTTAAGTTAAAATAGGACTTTTAAGAGTTCTATTTTTTTATTATAATTTAACTTGACTTTGACAGTTAAAATGAGGAAACCCTTATTCTATATAGGTTTC
>CAMMTE010000004.1:0-25355 GCA_946499755.1 uncultured Mycoplasmatota bacterium | reverse complement strand
ATAGGAGGGAAATATGAATAAAACTGAGAAAATTGAAATTATTATAATTATTGTTTTGATAGCAGTTTTTGGTAGTACTCTTATTATGGCTAGAAGTATAGATAATAATGTAGAAGAAGAGGTAATTGATAATACTGTTAGTCCTTTAAAAGATGTAAATAGATATTTTACAATAGATTCTGCTATTTCTAAATATACATCTTATGTAGCTAGTTCTGATACTGATTCTATTATTAAAACTTTAAGTGATGATTATATTAAAAAAAATGATATAACTATAGATAATGTTTTTGATTATATTACTTCTTATGGACCTAATTATACTAGTAGTACAAGAGAAATTTATCAGATTAGTAGTCATAATAATATTTATAAATATTATGCTAAAGTGAGAATATCTTTAGAAAATATGGATACTAGTAATGTTATTGGTTATGAATATTTTGAGGTTACTATAGATGAAGAACATTTAACTTTTGCCATAGAACCTATTTCAGAAATAATTTATCAAGATAAGATAAAGGAGGTAGAGTCTAATGAGTAAAGTATTAAAAATTATTGTTGTAGTTGTCTTTGCTTTTCTTTTCCTTTTTCTTATCTTTAGAAATATAACTCATGTTAGTGATGAAGTAAGAGAACTTCCTAGTGAAGAAGAATTAAATGAATTTACTTCTATTAATTCAAAGAGTGATGTTAATACTTATGGAGTTAAAGATATTAGTAATGAACAGTTAGCAACTATATATTATACTGATTTTAAAAATGAAGTTGTTAATAATAGTAGTGATGTTTATCAAAAAATTAGAAATAAAGATGAAATTACAGAAGAGATATTTAATAGTTTTAGAGATAATTTAATTAATAATTATTATGCTAGTAAGGTTATAGATTATAATATAAATGGTTCTACTTATAGAATTACTAATAGTGATAATCAAACGATTATATTTTATGTTGATACAGGGTTTAAATATGAATTAGAGATAAATCTTTAAAATAAATTAGAAAGATGGTGAAGTGTATGGAAGATGAGAAAACTAAAGTAAATGATAATAGTAATAATATAAATGAGAATACAAATTCTTCTAAACCATCATCTGATAATGATAAATATAAGAGTAGAAAAGGTTCTTCTAAAGATAATAATACTAAAAAAAGTGTTCCTAATAGAAATAATACTTTTAATAAAATAAGAAAAGGGGTTAAGACTGCTGCTTTTAATAAGGCAGCTAGTACAATACCTGGAGTTAGTACTTTAAATAATCTTAATAATATTAGAAAAGGAATAGGAGGGGTTGTTAATAGAAGAAGAAATACTGCAGTAGGTAGTAGTGATACTAATACTGAAGTAAGTGATAATGGTAATGATGAGGAAGTTACTAGTAATAGTACTGCTTTATCTAATGATAATCCTGAAGAGACTAATGAAGGGGCTTCTTTTAATCCTTTAAAATCTATTTTTGGTTCTAAAAATAGTTTTATGGGAAGATTTAGTTTTTGGGGAAGATTATCTTTACCTTTAAAAATTATTATTATTGTAGGTCCTGCTTTATTAGCTTTATTTCTCCTTATAATTATATTAGCTATTCCTTTAGGAGCTCATAGTAGTTTATTTGGACTTGATAATCCATCAAGTAGTAGTAGTGCTGGGACAATAGATTATGGTGATTATGTTTTAGATAGTACCGGACATGAGATATTACATCAACAACTTAGTTCTTTCTTACAGAGTCAAGGAACTAGTTTGGAAGAGTTTAATGCTTTAATTGCTTCTAATGTAGAAGAAGCAGGTTATCATACAAGAGCAGGTGTTGTCTCAGCTGCAGTTACTTTGATTGCAGAACTTGGAAATAAATATGGTGTTAAAATACCTTATTTCTGGGGAGGTGGTCATGGTAGTATAGTAACAGGTGCTGATGGTAATTGGGGTAATAATAGTTGTAGAGCTGCTGCAAATGGTGTTTTCTATAATTATTGTGGTCTTGATTGTTCTGGTTTTGTTACGTGGGCTCTAAATAATGGAGGATTTAGTACATCTCCTTTAGTAACCGGTAGTTTTCAAAATTTACCGGGAGCACAGAGGGTAGCGTTAACTGATAGTGCTGTTTTGCAACCTGGAGATTTATTAGAATCATCAGGACATGTGGTTTTAGTTGTTGGAGTTGAAGGTAGTCAATATGTTTGTGCAGAAGCATCTGGTAATATGACAGGAGTATTATTTACAAGAAGAAACTTTAATATATCTAATTACTGGGGGGTAAAGATGGATGGATACTATGGCTTAACGGGGTGATAAATTATGAAAAGAAAATTTTTAATACTAATATTTATGACTTTGTTACTTAGTGGTTGTAGTGCAGAAGTTAATTTGGAAATAGTTAATGATAAAATAAATGAAAGTACAGTGATAACTGCTTATGAAAATGCCATTTATTCTAAAGAATTAATAAGAACATCTTTTAGAAATTATATTCCTGCTTTTGCTAAAGATGTTATTGTAGATACTATGCCTGATGAAGAGTTTCCTGATGTTAAATATTATTTGAAAAGTACAACTGATTTAGGTAATGGGTATGAGTTTAACTATAAATATACTTTTGATATTGATGAATATGAAGAGGCAAGAACTGTTAAAGATGGGTTTAAATCATATAATATTTCTTATGATAGATCTAATAGTAAATTAACTCTTTCTACTGATAATGAGGGAATTATTTATTTTAATGATTATCCATCTTTAGATGAAGTTATTATAAATATTAAAACTGATTATTTAGTAGAAGATAATAATGCTGATAGAAAAGATGGTAATACTTATACTTGGATATTTAATAAAGATAGCAAGAAAAGTATTAATATGGTAATAAATATGGAAAATAATTCTAGTAATGTTTTAGGAATTGATAATGGTGTTATAATTATTATAGTGTCTTTAGTAATAATTGCTTTTATAGTTTTTATATTCTTAATGACTAAAAATAATAAGAACAACAAATTATAATTAATTTATTCTTTGCAAATTATGAAAATACTGGTATAATAAGCGTAGATTTAACCGGAGTATTACAGAGGTGATTGTTATGAAGTTAAAATTTAGGGCTGATAAAGACGATATAATGATCTTTGTAGTTTTTGCTATATTCCTTCTATATATAGTAGCGATAGGGGTTGTTAATTTACATTCTTTTGCTACAGAAGGATATTTTAGTGGTCTTAATCCATTTCCTGCTTTTACACCTAGATTTTTATGGATAACTTTACTAATTTATTTTCTTGCTTTAGTAGGAATGCTTATTAGTGTTAAATCATATTTCTTTGAAATGGAAAAGGGATTTGGTTTTACTACAGAGAAGAAAGATAAGGGTTATTCTAGATGGGCAAAAGATAAAGAAATGAAGGCAGAACTTGTGATGGTTAGTCCACAGCAAGAAACTAGTGATGCAGCTGGGGTTCCTTTAATTCTTAATGAAAAAGAAGCTTGGGTTGATAATGGAGAATATCATACTTTAGTTATTGGTTCTACTGGTTCTGGTAAAACTCAGACTGTTATTAAACCAACAGTAAAATTACTTGCTAAAGCTGGAGAGTCTATGATTATAACTGACCCTAAGGGTGAGATTTATGAAGCGACTGCTAATATGCTTAGAGATAAAGGCTATGATGTACAAATACTTAATTTCCGTGATCCTCAAAATGGTAGTAGTTGGAATCCATTATCACTTCCTTATAGGATGTATAAAAGTGGTAATCAAGATAAAGCGATTGAGTTATTAGATGACCTTGCTTTAAATATTTTATATGATGAATCTAGTAATAATAGTGATCCTTTCTGGGAAAAGACATCAGCTGATTACTTTTCTGGTGTTGCTTTAGGACTTTTTGAAGATGCTAAAGAAGATGAGATAAATATTAATAGTATTAGTTTAATGACTACAGTTGGAGAAGAGAAGTTTGGAGGTACTACATACATTAAAGAATATTTCTCATTTAAAGATCCTGCTAGTGCTTCTGTTATTAATGCTTCAAGTACTATTAATGCTCCAACAGATACAAAGGGTTCAATATTATCAGTATTTAGACAGAAGATTAAATTATTTGCTTCCCGTGAAAATTTATCAGAAATGCTTAGTCATAGTGATATTGAACTTGCAGATATTGGTAGAAGAAAGACTGCTTTATTTATAGTTGTACAAGATGAAAAGAAAACATATCATTCTTTAGTTACAATACTATTAAAGCAAATATATGAAACATTAATTGGAGTTGCGCAAGAAAATGGAGGAGAACTTCCTATTAGAACGAACTTTTTACTTGATGAGTTTGCTAATATGCCACCATTAAAAGATGTTACAACCATGATTACGGCTGCTCGTTCAAGACATATGAGATTTACAATGATTATTCAAAACTATGCACAGTTAAATCAAGTATATGGTAAAGAAAATGCTGAGACTATAAGAGGTAACTGTGGTAATATTATTTATCTTATTTCTGCAGAACTTGCTGCCTTAGAAGAAATATCTAAGATGTGTGGTGAAGTTAAGTCTAAAGATGATGATAAAACTGCTAGTACTCCACTTGTAACTGTATCTGACTTACAAAGAATGAAACAATTTGAAGTTATTGTTTTAAGAATGAGAATGCAACCATTTAAGACTAAGTTTACACCTGATTTTAAACTTGATTGGGGACATATTTATCCTAAGGCTACTTATCCATCTCGTGAAAAGTTGCCAGTACATACCTTTGATATAAAAACTTTTGTTAAGGAAAAGAAAAAGGAAAAATTACTTGAAATGATGAATAGTAATAATCCAAATGGTGAAGGTGGTAATACACCACCAGGTTTTGTTCCACCTAATTTATTTGGTATAGGAGCTGGATCAAATAACGGAATGAATCAAGGTCTTAATCCAATGATGCCTGGTAATAATATGCCTAGAATGAATGATGCATCTAGTTTCTTTAATCCTAATTTAGAACCAAAAAAAGAAGCACCTAAGAAGCCTGCTTTTGATGTTGATGAATTAGTTAAGAAAATAGATGCTAAGATTGCCGAACTTGAAAAAGAAGAAGAGATGAATAAGAAGAAGCAAGAGGCTCTTAAAAAGAAAGAGGAACCTATTAAAGAAGCAGTTGTTAGTCCTGTTTCTCCTGTTAAAGAAGTTGCACCTAAAAAGTCTGTTGATCTTAAATTAGATGATGACGATGATGATGACTTCTTTGATGATTTCTTCGACGAATAGATTTGACAAAAGTTAATATATATGATACTATGAATATGTAAAAGAAATTTACATAAAATAAAAATGAGGAGCATTTGATTTTGCTAGTGAATGCCACCTCATAATAAAATGTGGTTGACACTCTAATGCAGAGTGTCTATCTTATTTTTAAGACTAATACCAAGAAGGCTAGACTAAAGAAGATAATAGGTATGAGCTTTAATACTTTTATAATAAAAGTTTTTGTCTTCATGCCTTTTCCTCCTTTCATCAAGAATGGAGGTGACACTCATATCAAATGTTCCTGTGAATATAGTATCATATTAATTTCTCTATAGCAAGAGAAAATGTATAAAAAAAGTTACGAGTTTTCGTAAATACACTATTATAATAATTTATATATTTAAAAAAATTATAAAGTGTACTTGTCGTAAAAATTTATTTATAGTATAATTTTTATAGAATAAGAAGGTGTTATGATGCTTGGTACAATAAAAGAAATAATTGATAATAGTGTTATTATAGATTTAACAATAGATTTGACTAAACAAGCTAATCTTTTAAATTTACATGTTGTATTTATAGATGGTGATATTAAAATAGTTGGAGAGATTGTTAATAGTACAAGAACAACTTTAAAAGTAAATATAGTAGGTGAGATTAAAAATAATACTTTCTTACCAGGTATTAGTGTTAAACCATCTTTTAGATCTAGTGTTAGAATTGTTAATATGGAAGAACTTTCTTTAATACTTGGTCCAGTTGAACCAGGTAAAAATGAAGTTACTTTTGGATATTCTAATATCTATCAAAATTATAAAATAAATGTTGATATAAATGGCTTTTTTAGTAATCACTTTGCCATACTTGGAAATAGTGGAGCAGGAAAATCATTTTCAGTTAGTCGTATTTTACAAAATGTTTTCGCTGATCCTAATAAAAGCCCTATTGATGCTCATGTCGTTATGTTTGATGCTTATGGTGAGTATACAAGAAGTTTAGGTAGTATTGATAAAGTAAATCCTAATATGCATTATAAAACATATACAACTAATACTTCTAATGCCTTTGCTGAAGTTTTAAATATACCTTTATGGTTACTTGGAGTAGATGATCTTGCTTTACTTTTAGATGTAACTACTCCTAATCAAATACCGATAATAGAAAAAGCTTTAAGTTTAGTTACTATTCTTACAGGAGATGATCCTGATGTTATTAAATATAAAAATGATATTATAGCAAGAGCTGTCCTTGATATTTTATTAAGCGGACATCAATCTACCAAAATAAGGGATCAAGTTATTGCTGTTTTGACTAAATTTAATACTAAAGACTTAAGTCTTGATGCTAAAATAGTTCAACCTGGATATACGAGAACCTTTAAACAATGTCTATATATCGATAAAACTGGTAAACTAATGGAAATGGAACTTGTTGTTAATTTTGTTAAAACCTTTATTATGGATGATTTAAACTTAGAAGATAGACCCCAAAAATTAATAGCTTATACCCTTAAAGACTTAGAAACAGCGATGGATTTTGCACTTATTAGTGAAGGAATATTAAAAAGTGATAAAGTCTATGATTATGCTAACGTCTTAAGTGTTAGATTACATTCCCTTGCTAATAGTCCTAATCATGTTTTCTTTGATGCTAATTCCTATATATCTAAAGATACTTATTTAGATAGATTATTTACAGATATGAATGGTAATAGATGTCAAATAGTAAACTTTAATATCAGTTATATTGAAGATAGACTTGCTAAAGTAATAACAAAAATAATATCAAAATTAATATTTGATACAGCGGTTACTAATGAAAATCGTGGTAGTGTTCCATATCATATCATTATTGAAGAAGCACATAGATATGTTCAAAAAGATACCGATACAGAAATACTTGGTTATAATATTTTTGATCGTATTACTAAAGAAGGACGTAAATATGGTGTTTTACTTGGCCTTATTACGCAACGACCTAGTGAACTTTCTGATACAGCGATATCGCAGTGTTCTAATTTTGTTATTCTTAGAACCCTTCATCCTAAAGATTTAGCTTATATTAAAGATATGGTACCATCTATTTCTTTAGAAGTTGCTAATCAATTAAAGAACTTAAAACCAGGAAATGCTATCGCATTCGGTAGTGCATTTAAAGTACCAATAAGCCTTTACTTCAAGAAAGCAGATCCAGAACCATTATCTAATAACGTCGATATTGCAAATATTTGGTATAAATAATTAAAAACTCTTTTCGAAATAAAAAAAATATGTTAGTATAATATATAGTTAATAGGAGGATGAGACAATGGCTTTAGATAAATTAAAAAAATTAATTGGAAGTGATATTCCAGATGGTGAAGAAGAGTATAAAGAGGAGGAGTATTATAAAGTGAGTAAAGAAGAATATTTTGATGAAAATGGGGTTGCAGGTAGTAAAATGATGTTATTAGAGCCTCGTGCTTACTCAGAAAGTCAACAAATAGCAGATTACTTAAAAGAAAGAAATGCTGTTGTTGTTAATTTAAAACGTGTAACACCAGATCAAGCGAAAAGAATAGTTGATTTCTTAAGTGGTACTTTATATGCAATAGGAGGAGACTTACAAAAGTTAGGAGGAGGAATATTTTTATGTACTCCGAATAATGTTAATGTAGAAGGAGAAATATCTGATGATGCTCCACCAAAACCACCTAGAAAGTCTAAGAAACAAGAAGACGATGAATTTGATTGGTAATTAACCCGTTATAAGGGATGTGATATTAATGGACAAATTTAACTATGAAGCGAATGGTTATAATAAAGTAGAAGTTAATAAATTTGTTAATGATGTAATTAAAGAGACAGAAGGTATTATTAGAAAGTGTAAAGAACAGAAAAAAGAAATAGAAGATTTAAAAGATAAATTAAGTCATTATGAGGATTTAGAAAATACTTTAAAACACTCTTTAATCAATGCTGAGAAAACTGCCGATAATGTTAAAAGACTTGCTAGAGAAGAAGCTGATATGATAGTTAGTGATGCCAAGCATAATGCTTCTAGAATAGTGGGAGAGTCATTGTTAAAAGCTAGAAAAATAGAAAATGAAGCGGATACATTAGAGAAAAATGTTAAAATATTTAAACGTAAATTAAAGATAATTGTTGAACAACAAATGGCTGTAGTAGAAGAAATAGAAACACTAGACTTAGAAGATAAATAGTCTAGTGTTATTCTTAATAGAAAGGAGAATTATGGATACTAAAGAATTAGAGGGGCTACTGTTGAAGTATTCAGCAGCTTTAAAAACTTTAGAAACAGAGATTAGTATTTTATTACAAGACTATGAATATAAAAATAATTATAATCCCGTAGAACATATAAAGTCACGTCTAAAAAGTTATGATAGTGCTAGTAGGAAACTAATATCTAGAGGATATGATGTTACTGTTAAAAATATAGAAGAACATGTTCATGACATGGTTGGTATTAGAATCGTTTGTTCCTTTTTATCTGATGTTAAAAAAATAGTTAAAATGATAGAAGATAGTGATCAAATAACTGTTCATGATAAAGAAGATTATATTGCAAATCCTAAAGAAACAGGATATTCTAGTTATCATTTAAATGTCTATGTACCAGTTTATTTAATAGATGGAGTTACTATGGTGGCAGCAGAAATTCAAATTAGAACAGTAGCGATGGATTTCTGGGCTAGTTTAGATCATAAAATTACTTATAAATTTAAAGGAGAAATTCCTATAGAAATACAAGAAGAAATGCAAAAATGTGCTGATGATATTCATAAATTAGATCAAAAAATGTTAAATTTAAATAATCAAATGCAAGAAATAAAAGAAGATCAAGAAGTAATCTAAGTATAAAAATAAATAATCTCTCCATAATATTTATGGAGGGATTTTATGCATGATGAAAATGAAGTGAATGCTTTAGATGAACTTAATAAAGGTGCTTGTATGGGCATGGATGCTATACATTTTGTCTTAGAGAAAGTTAAAGATGATAATCTTCGTACTGAGTTAAATAGACAGTATGAAAAGTATAAGAAGATATCTTTAGAAATATGTAAACTATATCCAGAATATAGTGATAAAAAACCACATGAGACTAATACTATGAATAAAGTAATGACTTGGTATGGAGTTAATATGAAAACACTAACAGATGATAGTACTTCTAAGATAGCAGAACTTTTAGTACAAGGAACTAATATGGGAATAATTGAAGGAAGAAAATTATTAAATCAC
This sequence comes from uncultured Mycoplasmatota bacterium, assembly GCA_946499755.1. Taxonomy (GTDB): domain Bacteria; phylum Bacillota_I; class Bacilli_A; order RF39; family UBA660; genus Onthousia. The sequence continues at coordinate 15,880 of CAMMTE010000004.1, read as the reverse complement.
AAAGAAACTGATCCTAATGTAACAAGAATAGCTAAAGAATATGTTACTATGCAAGAAGAAGCGATAGAAAAGTTAAAACAATTTCTATAGCTTTTTTATTTTTTGTGTGTTATAATATGTTTACTTTAGTAAAGGGGGGAATTATTTTATGAAAAATACTAAAGTTAATAATTTAGAATTATATGAGAAAGATTTGAAAAAGAATTATGCTCTTAAAGGAGCGGTAGCAGGAGTTGCTCTTTCTGCTATTCCAGTAGGTATTGCTGTAGCAAGTAATGTTTTTGGTATGAATATTAGAATTGATGATGCTACTTTTGTTGGTGACTTTATCAATGGTGTATATAGTGTTATAGAAACTTGGCCTGGTGCTGGTGTTTTAAGTGCTACTATTACTACAATGGGAGCTGCAATAGGTACAGATAAAGCAGAAGAAAAAATAAGAAAAATGAAATAATAATTTTTATGTAAAAAGTATTAAGATAATTCTTAGTACTTTTTTCTTAAAAAAACTAGAATATTTGTTTAGGTTATGATATTCTATATTTAACAAAACGTTAGGAGGAATTAAATAATGAAAGATGAATATAAAGCTATAGACATTGCTAAATACTTTATAAATGAATTACATCCTGAACCTTTAAAATTGCAAAAACTACTATATTTCGCTCAAGGTTTTTCTTATGCATTTTATGATAAAGAACTATTTAATGATGACTTTGAAGCTTGGGTTCATGGACCTGTTATTCCTTCTATATATCACGAATATAAAAGTTATGAGTATAATCCTATTGATTTAAATTATAACTTAAAAGAATTTAATAAAGATGTAATTGATTTACTAGAATATGTAAAGAAAAACTATGCAAAATATGATGGAAAATATTTAGAAGAGATAACTCATAGAGAAGAACCTTGGCTATTATCACGTACAGGTTTAGATCCGGATGAGCGAAGTGATAAGACTATATCAAAATCTAATATTGCTGCTTATTTTACTAGTTATGTATTACAACCAAGTGATGAGGAGTGGGATTAATGCAAGGAGAAATTTGGACTTATGTAGCGACAAAACCTAATAATAGTGGTGAAGCGAAAGTAAGACCAGTTTTAGTAATTGGTGATGATAGTAATAACCAGTTACAATATGTAGATATTCATTATGTAATTATCTCATCATCTGCAGAATGTGGTATCTATGATGTCTTATTAGATAAAAGGTTAGCGAATGAATTAGGATTAGCAAGAGAATCTATAATTAAAACAACTAAGATATATACAGGGCCTAGAAGTAAGTTAGGTGTTAAAATAGCAGAATTACCATCTAGGAAAAAAGAAGAGTTTGTAAAAAAATATCAAGCATATCAAGATGATTTAATATCAAAATTATATTTATAAATATAAAGGAGAAAATTTAAATGATAGAAAATAAAACTAAAGAAGAAAAAATAAAAGAATTAGAAGAAAAAGTAAGGGTTACTGATTTAAAAGTCTATGAAAAAGAAACATTTAAAAAATCATTAGTAAAAGGAACTATTTCTGGTATGATAACTTTTGCAATTCCTGTAAGTGTTTCTGTAGCAAGTAATGTGTTTGGAGTTAATCTTAATTTAGATGATAATAATATATTAAGTATGTTATATGAATGTTTATCTCTTTTTCCTGTTTCTGTTACTCTAGGTACAATAGGAGCTGTACTTCAAGAAACATGGCATCTTTTTAATGCTGACCTTGATGCACAAGAGATGAGAAAATTAAAGTATTTTGTGGAAAATAAAGAAGACATAACTAAAGAAGTGAATATGAATATCTTAGATGTGGAAAAATTTAGTAACAAGCAATTAAAAAAATATTCCGAAAAAGGAAGAAGTAAAGTATTAAGAAATAACTCTTAGTACTTTTTTCTTTATCTTGATTTATCTAAATATAAATAGTACAATGAATATATAGTAATAGTAATCATTATAAGGAGCAGATATGGTTGAGGTCAAGAATAAAAAATATTTTATAATAGCAACTGTCTTAATAACATATTTTATAGTTTTTTTATGTTACAATTTTTATGCTGATGGAATTTATAAATCTAATAGTAATATATATGGATTATCTATGTTTTATACAATAAATAGTTTTAGTAACTTCTTACCATTTTATATATATTTGGGTTTTTTAGCTACTAATTTTATTCCTAGTCAATACTATAAAAATAAATATAGTAAATTTCAAAACTTTATTATTACTAGAGTTACTAATAAAGGAAGAACTAAATATGAAATAAAAAAAGTATTAATATATTCTTTTATATTTAGAATATTACTACATATTTTAGTCTTTTTTATAATAAATACATTTTTTGTAAAAATAAATTTTTCTTTTTATAAAGATCCTTCATATTATCCTGATGGTTTCTTTGCTTTATCATCTAACTGTTTTTTATCTTTCGTTTTATTTATTATTTATTCAAGTATTGGTTTTAGTATTTTTTCATTATTTATTTATAGTTTAATATATTACATAAGAAACTTTTATGTATATAAAATTAGTGGTATTATTATGTCAATAATAGGTGTTTTTCTACCTGCTTTCTTAGGTAATTTATACTTATCAATTTCTAATAACTATAATTCTTTAGGAACAGGTTTACTATATTTATTTTATAGTGGTAATTTATTATCACCTGGTATAGATACCTTAATCTATCGTCCTTCAATATTAATGACAAATATATACTTTTTTGTAAGTTGCTTTGGTTATTTATTAATAAGTTTAATTTTAATATTAATTAGATATAGAAAAGAGAGAAAATATGGTTAAATTATTTAAAAAAGATAAATTACAATTTTTACTAATTTTTATTGTTACTAATATATTTTGCGCTATTTTTTTACTATCTCCTAAAAGCCCTGAAATTGATTTAATATCAAGTTTAACATCCACTAATTATATTACTTTAATATTAAATAATATCTATATATTTTATATGTTTAAAAAAGCTAAAAAAGTAAAAAGTATTTATGATAAAATTATATGTAGGATTGGTAAGAAAAAGTTTTTCTGTAAATATATATTAAATGGTATAGTTGATATTTTAGTCTTTCTTTTTATTACTTATCTAACAATATATTTAAAATTAGGAATAAATATAAAATTAATGAATTTTTTTATAATTTTCCTATTTCTCAATTTTATTAATTTTTTAATACAAGAATTATTTTCTATGTTAATATTTTTAACTAAAAAGGGAAATAAATATATAGTTATTCCAGTTATAATGAATTTAGTATTTTATTATTATTTTATTCCTTTTTTAATAAAGATAATGGAGGTCGTATAATATGTTAAAAATTGAAAATTTATGTAAAAAATTTAAACATCATGTTATTTTTGATAAAGTAAATTTGTCATTAGAAAATGGAGATTTAGTTCACTTATATGGTATAAATGGAAGTGGAAAATCCACTTTATTTAAATTAATAGCAGGTATCTTAGAACCGGATAGTGGTACAATCACCATTGATAAAAATAAAAGAGTAGGTGCAGTTATTGAAAATCCTGGTTTTATTGAAAATGAAACTATTCTTTATAATCTAAAATATTTATATACACTTCTTAATCCTTGGAATAATGTAGCACAAGAAAAAATTGAAAAATTATGTAAAGAATTTAATTTGGATTTATATAGTAAGGAAAAACTTAAGAATTATTCTTTGGGGATGCGTCAAAAAGTTGCAATTATTCAAGCTATTATGGAAGATCAAGATATTATACTTTTAGATGAACCAGTAAGAGGTTTAGATCAAGAAGCAATAGAGGAGTTTTTTAAAATTATTAATAATCTGGCTAAGAAAAAAGATAAAATAATAATTATCGCTTCTCATGATTTAATGGATAAATTAGATTATAATAGAAAATTAATAATAAAGGATTGTAAAATTTATGATGAAAATAGTAAGTAAAAATATCAGTTATATTTTAATAATAGTTCTTTCTTTTATATTACATTATTTATTTAAAGATTCTTCTTATTATTTTTATGTAAAATATATTACTACTTTTAGAGCTATTGATATTATGTATAGTATTATTTTTACTTTTCTTTTGCTTAAACTATATTTTGATAGATACTATTATTATGTTTTAAATAGACATAGTATTATTACAAGACTTGGCAAAAAGAAATATTTGTTTTATATTAGTAAGAAAATATTAGTTAATACTATATTTTTATTTGTTGTAAATTTAGTAATAGATTTTATTTTAACTAATAATTTAGAATTTAAATTATTATTAAGTAATATTATTGTAACTATGATTATAATGATAATTCTTCCTAAAAAGAAGGAATATAATAATGAGTTATTAATAATAATGGGGATTATGTTATTAATTAAATTGATTGTTTATAAAATTATTATATAAAAGTAGGTGTTATCTATGGAGTTATTAGTACCAGCAGGAGATATAAATTCATTTTATGCAGCACTTAATAATGGGGCAGATGCTATATATTTATCAGGTAAAATGTTTGGAGCAAGAAGTTATGCTAAGAACTTTACAGATGATGAATTAAAAACTGTTTTAAGACTTGGAAAAATATATGGTGTTAAGATTTATGTAACGATGAATACTTTAGTAAAAGAAAAAGAAGTAGACGATTTTCTTAAAGAAGTAGAGTTTTTATATAGTTTAGGAGTAGATGCTATTTTAATGCAAGACTTTGGGATGATTTCTTTATGTTTAAGACGTTATCCTAATCTTGAAATACACGCTTCAACACAGGTTAATAGTAGTAGTTATGAGACTATTAAACTTTTATATGAGATGGGAGTAAAACGAGTAGTACTTCCAAGAGAAATGAGTATTGATGAGGTTAAGAAAATAGATATACCTATAGAACTTGAAGTTTTTGTTCACGGGGCTTTATGTGTAAGTTATTCTGGTAATTGTCTATTTAGTTCTATGTTAGGTGGTAGAAGTGGTAATAGAGGAGAGTGTGTTGGTAGTTGTAGATTACCTTATAAATTATATAAAGATAAAACTCTAATTGATGAAGGATATCTCTTATCAATGAAAGAGTTAAATACCTCTATTGATATTAAGAAACTACCTAGTAATGTTACTAGTCTTAAAATAGAAGGAAGAATGAAAAACCCTAGTTATGTAGGTTTTATTACAAAATATTACCGTAAAATACTTGATAATGAAGAATTAACTACTAAAGATTTAGAGGACCTAAAGAGTATGTTTTATAGAGGTTTTACTAAAGGACATTTATTTAATGATAATGATTTAATTAATAAAAAAAGTCCTAATCATTTAGGAAGTCATTTAGGTAAAGTTATAGATGTAAATGATGAGAGAATTAGAATAGAACTTGATAAGTCTTTACTACAAGGTGATGGTATTAGATTTAGAGAATCTAATAAAGGAATGATTGTTAATTATCTATATGACTTAAAAGATAATCTAATTAATAAAGGAAATCCTAAACAAATAGTTGAAATTGATAATAAAGTTAATTTAACTAGTTTAGATGAAGTTAGAAAGACTACTGATAAGTCTTTTGAAATAACTGATTTTGCTATTACTAGAAAGGTTCCTATTAATATAGATGTGAAAGCGAAAGTAGGGGAAGAGTTTAGTCTTACTTTTAGTGATTTAAAACATTCTGTTACTTATAGAGGTAGCGTAGTAGAGAAATCTATTAATAATTCTTTATCTAAAGAAAGATTAATTAGTCAGTTAGAAAAATTAGGTAATACTCCTTTTGTTTCTAAACATATAAATATAGATATGGATGAAGATATCTTTATTAGAATAGGGGACTTAAATATTGCAAGAAGAACTTTATCAGAGAGATTAATTGGAGAAAGAATTAATGATTATAAAGAGCCTATTATTAATGAAGTAACCTTTCATAAGATAAATACTAATGAAATAATAGATTTAGATAATTATGTGGAAGTAGAAAGAAATCCTTTCTATATTAAAGATGTCTTAAAAGATAAAAGTATTGTTAGTAATCTATTTAAACCTACTACTAATGTAATAGCATCATATCATTTAAATGTCTTTAATTCATATACTACATTTTACCTTTATAAATTAGGGTATAAAGGGATAACTTTATCAGTTGAACTTAATAATATAGAGTTAAAAGACTTAATAGAATCTATTAGAAAAAGGTTTGGTAATATTCCTTTAGTTATTAAAACTAAAGGTTATGTAGAAGTAATGCTTATTAAAGGTAATATTTTAAATATAGATAAAGATAGTCCTTATACTTTAGTTAATGTTAAAAATGATAAATTTAAAGTATATTTTGATGGATGTTGCACTCATATTAATTCTAGTTATAGTCTTAATCTAGATGAGAAAGAGTTAGAGTTTGATAATGTTTATTTTTACAAAAGTTAAAATAGTTTTAATTGGTTATATATGTTACAATATAAATAACTAAAGGAGGTATTAATGTATGAAAATTATAGATTTCATTATGAATAATAATAATTACTTAGAAGATTTTATAACAAGAAGTACCTATCATTCTAATGCAATTGAAGGTAGTACTCTTACTTATGCAGAAACTTATGCTATTCTTTTTAATGATAATACTTTTAAAATAAATGGTAGAGAACCAAGAGAAATATATGAAGCGATAAATCATAAGAAAGCGATGAATACTTTATTTGAAAAACTAAACAGTAATAATTTAGAACTTAGTGAAAATTTTATAAAAAAAATTAATGAGACAATAAATCAAGATATAAAAGATACAAAAGGCTATAGAAAAGTTGGTGTTATGATTAAAGGAAGTGATGATATTCCTCCTAAACCAGAACAACTTAATAATTTAATGATGAATTTTGTTTATAATTACAATCATAATGAGATTAAAGATATATTTGAAAAAATTGCAAGCTTTCATATAGAGTTTGAACATATTCATCCTTTTGAAGATGGCAATGGTAGAACAGGAAGATTACTTATTAATTTTGAACTGCTTAAAAATAATATTCCACCAATTGTTATACCTAAAGAAGAACGAACCAAATACTTTGAGCTATTAAGAAGTAAAGATATAACAGCTTTAGCTTTATGGCTTAAAGAGTTATCAGATAAAGAAAAAGAAAGAATAGAATGCTTTAATTCTAACAATGATTAATTATGGAAATTAGAAAAAAATTTTATTTACCTAATAGAGGAGTTTTAAGTTTATATAACATTAGTTATTTAGAAAGTGAGTTTAATTTAGTTATAAAAAATATTTCTGATGGTTTAAAGTGTGAAGCTTCTGTAGAACTTTATAATTCTTTTAGTAGTAAATTATCTATGTCTAAAGATAATGATTTGAAATTGATTTTTTCTGATTTAAAAACAAGAAGTGAAGAAAAGAAGGAAAAACCAGCTTATATGTTTAAAGATACTATGCTAGAAGATGAATTTATAGAATATTTAACTCCTATTGATTATAATCAGTCTCATCTAGAATTATTTAAACAAATTAATACTAATTCTATAACTTATCAAGAAAGTCTATATGGAATATCATTTCCTACTAATATTATTACTTTTGATAAAATTTTTAGTTTCTTAAATAGTAATAATATTAATAAATAAAAAGTACTTAAGAGAATATTTAAAAGTTTTTAATTTTGAATATAGAGGAGTTTATTCTAAAGAAAATATAATTAAAGAAGAGTTAAATCGAATAATTAAGAGTGATTTTAGTAATCTATTTAGTAATAAGTATTTTCTTGAAAAACAGATAGATGAAGAGTATAAAAGAAAAGAGGAAATGGCAAAAGCGAATGAAAGAGTTTTAACATATAGTAATATTGTGTTATAATTTATTTGTAGTTTATGGGAGGAAAAAATGCAATGTATTTATGATACTGATATGTTTAAGTTAAAAAGAAATGGGGAAGTTTCTATATTTTGTGATAAAGATGATAAAGTTATTTATGTGGGATCTTCTGTTCATTATTTTAAACCAGTTAGTGATAATTCGTTTATTATTATTTTTTATTCTAAATCTAGAAAAGTTTATACTTTTGAAAAGATTAAGGTGATAGACTCTTCTTTTAATGAAGAATATAAATGTGAGTTTACAGAGTTTGATAGTGTTGATGATATAACTATTGATGATACTTTTATATTAGAAAATAAAAATGATAATATTACAACTTTATATAATTCTAGTAATGATAGATTAATTGGACAAGAAGATTTTAAAGTTGATAAACATAATGTTGTTAAAGATGAAAATGGTAAAAAATATTTGTTGGGGATTGAAAGAGTCTCTTTAGATGATATTACTGATGAATTAAGTATGCTTATTGATCTTGATACTTTAGAGACACAAGGGTTTTATAGTTCTTTGCAGAGAAGATATATACCTATAAGGAAAAATGATAATACAGCGATTGCGAAAAGTTATGTTACAAGATATGCTGATACAGAAGTTATAGAAGTTCTTTCTTATATGTCTTTAGAAAAAGAAAGAAAAGAAGAAATACCAAGTGTTTTGGTTAAAAACTTATTATAGAGATATAGGACTATCTCTTTTTTTAATTGTTAAACTGTGGTATACTAAGCTAGTAAGAAATGGAGGAAGTTATGGATAAGTTAAGTAGGGAAGAAGTATTACACGTTGCCCATCTAGCTCGTATTTCTTTAACAGAAGAAGAAATAGAGAAGTTTAGAGGAGATCTTAAAGTACTAATGGATGATATAGATAAGATAAAAGATGTAAAAGATTTTGATGATGAAATGATGTATACACCAATTAATGATAATACTAGATTAAGAGAAGATGTTGTAGGAGATATGTTAAATGCGAAAGAAGCGACAATAAATGCTCCTAAAAAGAATGGAAGTTTTATAGAAGTGCCGGTGATGATTAATGAGTAAATATTTAGATTTAAGTATATTAGAAATACACGAGTTATTAGTTGATGGAAAAATAACTCCTCTTGATTTAGTAGAAGAAGCATTAAAAAGAATAGAAGAAAATAAAGACTTAAATGCCCTTATTACTATAAATGATAAAGTAAGAGAAGAAGCGAAAGACTTAGGAGAAGTAGATCCTGATAATATCTTTTTTGGTATTCCTATTGCTGTTAAAGATAATATTGTAACTAAAGATTTAAGAACAACCTGTGCATCACATATTTTAGATAATTTTATACCTATATATGATGCGACTGTTGTAAAGAAACTTAAGGAAGCTAAAATGCTTATTATAGGTAAAGCTAATATGGATGAGTTTGCAATGGGTTCTACTAGTGAGACTAGTTACTTTGGAGCACCACTAAATCCTCACGATAAAAAACGTGTTAGTGGTGGTAGTTCTGGTGGTAGTGCTGTTTCTGTTGCAGGTGGTCTTGTTCCTCTTGCTCTTGGTAGTGATACAGGTGGAAGTATAAGAAATCCTTCTAATTATACAGGTATTGTAGGATTAAAACCTACTTATGGAAGAGTTTCTCGTTATGGTTTAGTTGCTTATGGTTCTAGTCTTGATCAAATAGGACCAATGACTAGAACTGTCTATGAAAATGCAGCTTTATTAAATATTTTAGTTGGTGAAGATGAAAATGATCTTACTAGTGTAAAAAAAGATAAAGAAGATTTTACAAGGTTTATTGGTGAAGATATTAAAGGTATGAAGATCGCTTTACCTAAGTTTTTTATTAGTGATATTGTTGATAAAGAAGTTAAAGATAGAATTATGAAAGTTGTTTCTTATTTAAAAGAACAAGGTGCTTTGGTAGATATAATTGATATGTCTTATTTAGATACAGCAGTTAATATTTATCAAGTTATTACTATGGCTGAAGCTAGTAGTAATTTAGCAAGATTTGATGGAGTTCGTTATGGTTATAGAACAAATGATGCTAACAGTGTTGATGAAATGTATGCTAAAACTAGAAGTGAAGGTTTTGGTGATGAAGTTAAAAAAAGAATTATGATAGGTTCATATATACTTAGTGGAGAAAATGCCAAGACTTATTATGATAAAGCTTTAATGATAAGAGATGATATTAGTAAAGAATTTAATAGAGTTTTTGAAGACTATGATTTAATTATTGGACCTGTTACAACTAGAGTTGCTCCTCTTCTTGGAACATTTAATGATGATTCACATAAGTCTTTTATGGATGATGTTTTAGTTATACCTGTTAATATGGCGGGGCTTCCTGCTATGTCTGTTCCTGTTGGAAAAAACAGTGAAGGTTTACCTATTGGATTACATATAATAGGTAAAGCCTTTGATGAAGCGACTATTTATAAGTTTGCAAGTAATATAGAGGAGGTGTTTTAGATGAGTAAATTTATTCCTACTATTGGTATAGAAGTACACGTTGAAATTAAAAGTAAAAGTAAACTATTTTCATCAAGTGCTAATTCCTATGGTATGGCTACTAATACTTCTGTTAATGTTATAGATTTAGGTTATCCAGGAACACTTCCTACGCTTAATAAAGAAATAATTAGACAAGGAGTACGTACTGCTCATATCTTAAACTGTGATATTACTCGTAAAATGCATTTTGATCGTAAAAATTACTTTTATCCAGATAATCCTAAGAATTATCAAATTACTCAAAATAGAACACCTATAGGTAGAAATGGTTATGTTGAAATAGAAGTAGATGGCATAAGTAAAAAAATAGAAATAGAGGAGTTACATATTGAGGAAGATACTTGTAAAAGTGCTCATCGTGGTAATGTTAGTTTACTTGATTTTAATAGAGCAGGGGTACCTTTAATAGAAATAGTAACTAAACCTTGTATTAAAAATGGTAAAGAAGCGATGGCCTATCTTACTAAATTAAAAGAATTATTATTCTATGCTAATATTAGTGACTGTAAAATGGAAGAAGGAAGTATGAGATGTGAACCTAATATTTCTATTAGTAAAGATGATAGTTTTGGTACTAAAGTAGAAGTTAAAAATGTTAGTTCAATTCATAATGTAGGTCTTGCAATAGACTATGAGATAAAAAGACAAGAAGAAATGCTTAATAATGGAGAAATAATTAAAGAAGAAACAAGACGTTTTGATGATAAGCAAGGTAAAACTATTTTAATGCGTGTTAAAGAAACAGGAAATGACTATCGTTACTTTATAGAACCAGATATTCCTTATTTAGAACTTACTGATGAATTTATTAATGATTCTTTAAGTACATTACCTTTACTTCCTGATGAGTTAAGAGAAAAATATAGTAACTTAGGACTTAGTTCTTTACAAATAGAAAAATTAATTAATAATAGAAGTTTAAATGATTATTTCTTAGGATTATTAGATTATAAAACTAATTATGTAACTGCAGTAAATTTATTACTTTCAGATATTTCTTCATACTTAAATAAACATAATAAAGTAATAACTGATACTAATCTTTCATATGAAAAATTAGTTAGTGTTATAGATAATCTTGAAAAAGGAGAGTTATCTAATAAAAATGTTAAAGACTTAGTAGATTCTTTAATGGAGACTGATTTGACTATTGATGAGTTAAAGAAAGAATTTAAGATAGAGAATATTACTGATGATGGCTTTATTAAAGATATAATTACTAAAGTAATAGAAAATAATAAAGAAAGTGTTAATGATTATAAAAATGGTCATGATAGAGCTTTAAAATACTTAATGGGACAAGTTATGAAAGAGACTAAAGGCTCTGTTAATCCTAAAAAAGCTAGTGACATGTTAAGAGAAGCTTTAAATAAGTAATTGATAACTTTAAAATAATATTATATAATAATTATACTAGGAAGTGATATATATGAAAAAATTTATTAAGAATAATAAGCTTGTTGTAGTTACATTTATAATTTGTTTAATTTTTGTAATTTTAGTTTTTGCTGTTAAATTAACATTTTTCCCTGATGAAGCTAGGGCGATATATGGAGATAGACTTGATGGGATAGAAAAAGTAGAAATTACTGATTCTAAACAAGATAAAATAGTATCTGCATTAGAGAATTTAGATACGGTAAAAGAAGCTAGCTGTGATATAAAAGGACGTATTTTAAATGTCTTAATTACAGTTAATGATGATGTTGATTTAAATACTGCTAAAGGTTTAACTACTACAGTTACTGATAATTTAAAAAAGGAACAAACAAGTTACTATGATATTCAAGTATTTATAAGTAAAGATAATGAAGATGATGCAAGTTTTCCAATTATCGGTTATAAACATCAAGATAAAGATTCTTTTGCTTGGACTAAAGATAGATAGGAGTAAACTATGAAAAAGAAATTTTTGATTATAGCTCCTATTCTTGTCATTATTATAGTTTTTGTTGGGGTTTATATTTATTATAATAGAGAAGATGCAGAAACTTCTTTAACTGTTAATGAAAAAAAGTGGGTTTTAGATAATGATAGTACTATGATTGATATCAATGTTATTAATGATTATCCACTATATGGTTTGAATGGTGAAGGAGTTTTCTTTAAGTTTTTAAATGATTTTGAAAAGAATGTAGGATTAGAATTTAATAAAGTAGCATATTTAAAAGATAGTAAAGTTGATGATAATGCCTATAGTTTTAGAGTACTAGATAATGAAGATAAACTATCTAATAATGATTTATTAATTGCTACAGATGGTTATATTGCTATTGGTAAAGAACATCTTAGAATTAATAGTGTTAAAGACTTTTCTAATGTTACTTTTGGGGTATTTGAAAGTGATGTTGCAGAGATTAGTTATTATTTAAAGACAGGGACATCTTTAGCCTTTAAATCATATCAAAATATAGATGAGTTATTTAATGCTTTAGATAATGATGAAGTAGATATGATTATTGTTCCTAATATAATGTATTTAAATAAAACTATAGAGAATAATACATATTACATAAATTATTATTTTACTGAAATGAGTAAAAAATTAGTATTAACTTTAAGTGATGATAAATCTAATGCTAGACTTAATACTATTATTAGAAAATATTTTAATAAGTGGAAAAATAATAATTATGTAGATGAGTATAATGACGCTTATTTTGATTATTATGTTAGTGAGAATAATCTTTCTTCTAGTGATGAGACTGATTTAGTTAAGAAAAATTATGTTTATGGGTATGTAGAAAATTATCCTTATGAAGTAGAAATTGATGGTAAAGTATCTGGTATTGCAGGTGAATATTTAAATAGAATTAGTAGACTTACTAATATTAGTTTTACTTATAAAAGATATAGTAGTAAAGAGGCTTTACTTAAAGCGATAAAAAAAGGTGATGTAGATATTTATTTTGATTATTATAATTATGGTGATCAAAATGAAGATTATAAGAGTACTATTTCTACTTTTATTGAAAAGTATGTTGTCTTAGGAAAAAGAGAAAATGGGGATGTAGTTACTTCTTTTGAAAGTTTAAAAGATAAGGATATTGCTATGATTAGTGATACATCGTTATATAATTATTTTGAGAATAATAGTAGAAGTGATATTACTACTTATGATACTAATAGTGAATTAGTAGATAATAGTAATGATAAGTTACTAGTTGTTGATAAAGAAGTTTATAACTTATATAAAAACAGTACTTTTTCTTCTTATGATGTATTATATGAAGATGTTATGATGAATGATTATAAATTTATGGTAAAAGACAATAATAATACCTTTTATAATTTATTTAATTATATAATTACTACAAATTCATATTATAACTATAGAAATAGTGGTTTAGCTAGTATTAATAGATCGCTTGTAGAAAGAAGTAGTTTTATGAGTTTATTCTTAATTATTCTTTTAATAGTTTCTATTCCATTAATTGCACTTTGTATATTATATTTCTATTTTAAACATAAGAGAAAGATTAAAAAAGTTAGGAAAGAAGATAGACATAAATATACAGATTTATTAACATCATTAAAAAATAGAAATTATTTAAATAAGAAGGCACCTGAATGGGAAGCTAGTCATGTTTATCCTCAAGCAGTTGTTATGATTGATCTTAATAATGTTAAATATGTTAATGATAATTATGGACATGAAGAGGGAGATAAACTTATTGTTACAGCAGCTTCTACTTTAGTTAATACTCAGTTAGAAAATAGTGAGATAATTAGAACTGATGGAAATGAATTTTTAGTATATTTGGTTGGATATAGTGAAAGACAAGTAGATACTTATGCTAAAAAACTAGAAAAAGAAATGAAGAATTTACCATATGATTTTGGGGCTAGTGTAGGATATAGTATGATAGAAGATGATATAAAAACACTTGATGATGCTATTAATGAAGCGACACTTGAAATGATGACAAAGAAACAAGGATTGAAGTAGGGGATAATAATGAAAAAAAGTAAGAAAATGCGAATTTTTTTAAGAAAAGTTATTTCAATAATAAAATTGCCTGAGATGAGAATTCTCCCAGGTCAACTTGCTTTTTTTCTTGTTATTTCGATTATTCCTTTGATTACTTTAGTAGTTACAATAGGTAGCGGATTTGGTCTACCTGCTACTTCTATTAAGGAAACATTAGAATCTGTTGTTCCTAGTAATGTTATTGAATATTTGGTTCCTACTGCAAATAATAATATGTTAAGTTTTAATGTCATAGTTTTCTTTGTTGCAGCATTTGTTTTAGCAAGTAATGGTACTTATTCAATAGTAAATACTTCTAATGAGATATATAAAGTAAAAGGAAATAGTGAAATAAAAAAAAGAGCGAAAGCAGTACTTATGACAATAATATTAGTAATGTTACTACTATTCTTAATTTTAATACCTGCTTTTGGAGATGTTTTAGTTAAATTGATTATTGATTCTATTCATAATGATAGTGCTAGTAATATTATAGAAGGAATATATCATATTTTAAAATATCCAATATCATTATTTTTAATCTATTATAATTTAAAACTTTTATATACAATTGCTCCTGATACTAAGATAAGTAGTAGGAGTACTATTCCAGGGGCTTTATTTACTACTATTATGTGGTTATTAAGTTCTAAGATATATGCTTTTTATGTAGATTACTTTGCTAATTATAATGTTTTTTATGGTGGTATGTCTAATATATTAGTATTATTAATTTGGGTTTATATCCTAGCTTATATCTTTACCCTTGGTATGTGTTTTAATGCAACAGGAGTAATACAAGAGACTTTAAGACTTAATAAAAATGATATAGAAGAAGCTTTAAAGAAGGACAAATAATTGTCTTTTCTTTTTCCTTTTGCTATAATAAAAAATACAAAGGAGATAATTATTTATGAAAGTAATAGAAACAATTGAAAATATAGATTTTATTTTAGCTGATGAGAAAAGTGTAGAGTTTATTAGTGATAAAGCTTTGGTAAAATTAGTAGGACTTGCTAGAAGTGGTCATCATTTTAATGAAGAACAAGATAGAAAATTAAGTAGTATGGAGTTTAAAGATTTACTATGTTCTTTTACTGATGATCCTAATCTTTTATATACATTAGTAAATAGATATCAAAATGTTGTTCTTGATACCGAAGTTTATGCTTTAATTAATAGAGATTTCAAAGAGTGTGAATTAACTTCGAATGAGGATGTTTATCTTAGTGAATTTGTAGCAGATAAATTTAAAACAAATAGAGCCTTATGTACTAAAAGTATAAAAAGAGTAAGAGATAATGATTTTATACTTACTGAAAGTAGAGCAACTTTTCATATTAAGTTAGATGGTAATAATATAATTGGCTGTAAACTTATAGCAGATAAATTTAAAGAAACAAACTTACCTAATGTTTTAAAAAGTGAACATAAAGTTTATAATTTAGATACTATGCAAGATTCAAGATATTATGATTATATTGGAGACTTTGAAGAATTTATAAAAAAAGATGGTACAGTCTATAATGCTGCTCATGCTGTTAAAA
>CAMMTE010000003.1:0-26110 GCA_946499755.1 uncultured Mycoplasmatota bacterium | reverse complement strand
GAAAGTAGTTGCAAGTGTTATAGTGTTAGTTGCATTTACTTTCAGAATTAAGAAAATAGTAAAAGATTAAAGAAAAAGATAGACTTTTCTTTTTTCTTTTGCTATAATACTACCGAGTATTTAAAATGCTCCTTACCTAGAAATAGGTCTTATGTCCAGAAGGAGGTGTACGTTTAATGACAAATTATGAAATTATGTTTATCGTTAAACCAGATTTAGAGGAAGCTGCTATTAAAAAAGAAGCAGAAAATCTAAAGAAAGTTTTAACAGATGCTAAATGTAAGATTAATGAAGAAAAAGCTATGGGACAAAAAGAACTAGCATATGAAATGAATAAATATAAAAATGGTTATTATTTCCTATATGTAGTTTCAGCTACTAAAGAAGCAATTTCTGAATTTGATCGTCTAGCTCGTCTTAATGAAAACATCTTACGTCATTTAATCATTAGAGTTGACGATTAGGAAAAGAGGTATTTATGAATAAAGTATTTTTAATAGGTCGCTTAACTCGTGATCCTGAACTTCGTTATACTGGAAATAATACTGCAGTGGCAAGTTTTACAATCGCTGTTAATAGAACATATACAAATCAAGCAGGAGAAAGAGAAGCAGACTTTATACCAGTTGTTGTATGGCGTAGACAAGCGGAAAGTGTTAAAAACTATCTATCACAAGGTAGTCAAGTAGCAGTAGAAGGACGTATTCAAGTACGTAATTATGATGATCAAAATGGTCAAAGACGTTACGTTACTGAAGTAATCGCTGATAGTGTTGAATTTATTGGTTCAAGAAGAGATAACAATAATCAATCAGCAGCTACTAATTTTAATAATGTTCCATCAACTTCTGCTCCTTCACAAGAACCTACTCCATATGATTTTCAAAGCACAACAGAACCAACTGATAATAATGGAACAGATGTCTCATCTAATCCTTATGCCGACTTTGGTTCAAGTATTGAAATAAGTGATGATGAATTACCATTTTAATAAAGGAGGGTAGAAATAAATTATGGCTAAAGAATTTAAAGAATTTGGACGTCGTAAAAAGAAAGTATGTTTAATGTGTACTGGAAAAGATATAAATTATAAAGACGTTGATATATTAAGAAAATATATAAATGATAGAGGAAAAATAGTACCTCGTCGTGTAACAGGTACTTGTGCTCGTCACCAAAGACATATAGCAAGAGAAATTAAAAGAGCAAGAGCAATTGGTCTATTACCATTTACTAAGTAAATAGAAAAACTATTTACTTTTTTCTTTTGATTTTACTTATTATTTAAAATAGTATATAATATTACCAAGGGATAAAAGGAGGCTTAAATGAAACTAATAGAAAGAAAAAAAGAATTTAAAAAGAAAATAACTAAAGCCAAAACTATCTTTATAATGGCTCATAAAGATTTAGATTTAGATGCTTTAGGTAGTTCCATTGGTCTATATTTTATTTTAGAAAAACTAAATAAAAATTGTTATCTAATAATAAATGATAATAAACATGAAAGTGGAGTTAATAAAGTATTACAAGAATTAGAAGGATGCTTAAACATCATAAAAAGTACAGAAATAGAAAAGAGTCTTTATATAAGAGAGAAAAAAAATCTATTAATAATTCTTGATACTAATAAAAAAGAATTAGTTCAAGCAAATGATGCCCTAGATTATTTTAATTTAGATAATATAATAATACTTGATCATCATGATTTAGGCGAAACATCAATAGAATCTAATTTAAGGATTATTGATAATGAAATATCAAGCACTTGTGAAATGATTACTAATTTAATAGAAAGCTATAAAATGGAATTAGATCCCTATTATGCAACTCTTTTATTATCAGGAATTGTTTTAGATACTAATAACTTTACTTTAAAGACAAATTCTGAAACCTATTATGCTGCTTATTATTTATCAAGTATGGGGGCAAGTACTAAAAAAGTTCAGTACTTGCTAAAACAAGATTTAAAAGAATATATTGAAAGACAACAACTTATAACTAATGTTGATATAATTGAGGATAGAATAGCTATTGCCAAAGGTAGTCCTTATGCTACTTATCGCCGTGAAGATTTAGCAAAAATAGCTGATACACTTCTTTTCTTCAATGATATAGAAGCTTCATTCGTAATTGCTAAATCAACATCAAAAACAATTGCAGTAAGTGCTAGGAGTATGGGAAATTTCAATATAGCTAAAATATTAACACCTTTAGGTGGAGGAGGTAGTAACTTAAGTGGAGCAGCTAGATTAACAGATACTACTATAAGTAAAGTTGAAACGAAATTAAAACAAATATTAAAGAAAGAAGCTGAGTAATATGGAAGTAATATTTATAAAAGATTTAAAAAATCAAGGTAAAAAGGGAGAAATAAAAAATGTTAAAGATGGTTATGCCGAAAATTTTCTAATAAATAAAGGTTATGCTATTAAAGCTACTAAAGAAAATCTAGAAAAGTTAAATCAAGATAAAGCTAAAGCTAAAGAAGAAGATGAAATGAAAAGAGAAGAAGCTAGAGAATTAAAGAAAAAACTAGAAAAAATAACTTTAACTTTTAGAGTAAAAACAGGAAAAAATGATAAAGTATTTGGTAGTGTTAGTATGAAACAAATTAAAGACGAATTAAAAAAAGAAAGCTACAATTTTGAAAAATCTCAAATTAAACTACTAGATTCTCTTGCTTCCTTAGGTTTTCATAACATTGAAATAACTATCTATAAAGATATAACTGCTAAAGTAAAAGTTCATTTAATAAAATAGGAGGTGCTTTTTATGGCCTTAAAACAAATGCCCCAAAATTTAGAAGCTGAAAAAAGTGTTTTAGGTTCTTGTTTCTTATCTAATAATGCTCTATTAATGGCCATAGAAAACTTAGATGAAACAGACTTTTATGATGGTCGTCACTCTAAGATATTTAAAGCTTTAAAAACATTAAATGATGAAAAGACACCTGTTGATTTAACAACTTTAACTTCAACTTTAAATAAACAAAATGCTTTAAACGATATTGGTGGAATTACTTACCTTACTGAAATAACTACTTTTGTTCCTACCGCTACTAATATTGAATATTATATTAAAGAAGTAGAGAATACTTCACTTCTTAGAAGATTAATAGAAACAGCAGAGTCTATTGCAACATCTGGTTATAATAGTGAAGAAAGTATAAATGATATCCTAGATCAAGCAGAACGCAAAATTCTAACAATTGCTAAAAATAGAAAAGCAAGTGAATTTAAAACTATACAAAGAGTCTTAGAAAAAACAGAAGAAGATTTACAAAAGTTAGCTGAAGCTAAGGGAGAAATAACTGGACTTCCTAGTGGTTGGTATGATATAGATAAAATAACCGCTGGATTACATGAAAATGAACTTGTAATATTAGCAGCCCGTCCTGGTATGGGTAAAACTGCCTTTGCCCTTAATCTTGCTACTTATATAACTACTCATACAGATAAAACAGTCGCAGTATTTAACCTTGAAATGGGTGCCGAACAACTTGCTAATCGTATTATCTCATCACTTGGACAAATAGAAGGTTATAAACTTAGAACTGGAAAAATGTTAAATAATGACTGGAAAAGATTTGATCAAGCAGTTAGTAGATTAAGTGATGCTAAACTATATATTGATGATACTCCTGGTATTACTATAGGAGAAATAAGAGCAAAATGTAGAAGACTATCATCATCACCTGATGGATTAGATCTTGTAATAGTCGACTACTTACAATTAATATCAGGTGGTAAAAACTATGGAGCTAATCGTCAACAAGAAGTAGCAGATATCTCAAGAAGTCTAAAAACATTAGCAATGGAATTACATATTCCTGTTATAGCTCTAGCTCAACTTTCTCGTAGTGTTGAAGGTAGAGAAGATAAAAGACCTATGTTATCAGACTTAAGAGAATCAGGTTCAATTGAACAAGATGCTGACCTTGTAGGCTTCCTTTATCGTGATGATTACTATAATAAAGAAGCTAAGAATGATGCTACAAGTATTAGTGAATTTATTATAGCTAAGCATCGTAATGGACCACAAGCAACTATACAGTTACTATTTAAAAAAGATACATCAACATTTTTAAATATGTCTAAACAAGAAAGTGAGGATGAGTAAATGAATTATAAAATTATAATTACAGTAATAATCTCTTTAGTAATAAGTACACTTTTAGTATTTATTGTTCCAAAAGAAGAAACCCTAACTCCTAAAAGCGTCTATCGCGTCTATCTAGCAGGTAAATCAGTAGGCTTAATTGAAGATAAAGATTCTCTTGATGCTTATATAGATAATGAACAACAAACATTAAAAGAAAAATACAAAGCTGATAAAGTTTATGCCCCAGAAGATTTAGAAATAGTTAAAGATGTTACTTATAATGAAAATATTTCTACAACTAGTGAAATATATAATAAAATTAAAGATATAGAACCATTTACTATCAAAGGATATGAAATAACTATAGAAGGTATTGATACAACAAATGAACAAGGAGAAGAAGTAAAAGGTAAAGATCAAACAATTTATGTATTAGATAAAAATGTTTTTGAAGAAGCAATGGATAATACTATTAGATCTTTTGTAGATAGTGATAGTTATGATAAATATCTTAATAATGAACAAAAAGAAATAGAAGATGGTAAAACTGGAACAATTATAGAAAATATATATATAGAAAATAAAGTAACCATAAAAGAAATAAATATTCCATCAGATGAAACAATCTATGAAAATGTTGACGATTTAAGTAAATATTTATTATTTGGAACTCTTGATGAACAACAAAAATATACTGTTCAAAATGGTGATACTATCAGTGATGTAGCTTTCAATAACAAATTATCTAATGAAGAATTTTTAATCGCTAATCCAGAATTTACTGATGCTAATAATCTTTTATATGAAGGACAACAAGTTACAATAAGTATTATTAAACCACAGTTTAGATTAATAGAAGTAGATCAGCAAGTTACTACTCAAGATATACCATATGAAACTGAGACAAAAAATGATAATACTAAATATAGTGATTATGAAGAAACTATTCAAGAAGGAGTAAATGGATCTCAATTAGTTACATCAAAAGTAGAAAAAGTCAATGGTCAAGTTGAAAATGCTGTAATTGATAACAGTGCAACAAAAGTTTTAAAAGAACCAATTAAAAAAATAGTAGTTAAAGGAACTAAACAACGTCATGGTAGTAGTGGTGGAGTAAACAGTGGTTTAAGTAGTAATAGTAAAGTTGAAGGATCATGGTTATGGCCTACAAGAACACCATACTATATAAGTAGTCCTTATAGTTATCGTTGGGGAACACTTCATGATGGTATGGATATAGCAGGAGCAGGTTTTGGTTCACCAATATATGCTTCTAATAATGGTATTGTAGTAGCATCTTCTTATAAATGGGATAATGGTGAATATATTGTTATCAATCATAATAATGGTTATTATACAATCTATGCCCATTTAGCAGAACGTTATGTAAGTGTAGGACAGGAAGTTTCTCAAGGAGAAACAATAGGTGCCATGGGTCAAACTGGATTTGCGACAGGAGTACATCTTCACTTTGGATTGTGGCGAGGCTTTCCATATAGCAGTGGATCATCTTCTATGAATCCAATGAGCCTGTTCTAATGAAAATAAAAGTATTAGCGAGTGGATCTAAAGGAAACTGTTCCTTAATAGAAACAGCATCTGCTCGCTTTCTTATTGATATAGGAATAACTTATCAAAGACTAAACAAAGAATTAGAGAAGATGAATTTAACTATAGAAGATATAGATGCCTTGCTTTTAACCCATGCTCATAATGATCATACAAGTGGTCTTAAAGTTTTATTAAAACACAGTAATTTTAAAATATACACTAATGATGAAATGCGAAAAGAATTAACTACACCTATAGATATAGAAAGAATAGAAATATATAATGAAGAGGTTATAATAAATAATACTAAAATAACTGTTTTTAAGACTAGTCATGATGCTAAAGGCTCTGTTGGTTTTGTAATTGAAGAAGGAGAGACTAGTCTTGTATATATTACTGATACAGGATATATAAATAAAAGAAAGTTTAATCTATTAAAGAACAGAAATATATACTATATTGAAAGTAATCATGATGAAAAAATGTTAATGGATGGACCATATCCTTATTACTTAAAACAAAGAATAATTAGTGATGAAGGACACTTATCTAATAGTAAAACTGCTAAATATTTAAAGGAATTTATTGGTTCTAATACTAAATATATAATTTTGGCCCATTTAAGTGAACACAATAATAAAGAATCTCTTGCTAAAGAAGCGACAGAAGAAGTAATTAAAACCCTTGCTTTTACCCCCCTTGTTTATATCGCTAAACAAAATGAAGCATTAGAAGAAATAGAGGTGTCATCTAATAATGATAAAGTTAATATGTGTAGGTAAAATCAAAGAAAAATATCTACAAGATGCTATAAATGAATATAAAAAAAGATTATCCAAATATACAAAATTAGACATTATCGAACTAAAAGATATAACTCACCCTGAGTTAGATAAAGTAAAAAAAGAAGAAGGGGAACTCATTTTAAGGAACATAAAATCTACTGATAATGTTATTGTATTAGACATAATTGGACATGAATTAACCTCTCTTGAATTAGCAGAAAAATTAGAACAATTAGAAAATAAAAATAGTGATTTAACTTTTATAATAGGGGGAAGTTATGGTTTAAGTGATGAAGTAAAAAAACGTGCTAATTATAGTTTATCATTTTCTAAATTAACTTTTCCTCATCAATTATTTAGAGTTATTTTTCTAGAACAATTATATAGGACATATAAGATTAGACATAATGAAAGTTATCATAAATAAAGGAGTGCAGTATATGATAGGTAATGATTGGGATTTATATTTAAAAGATGAATATAATAAAGATTATTTTAAAAAACTAATAGATTTTGTTAATAAAGAATATAATGAAAAAACAATTTATCCTCCTAAAAATGAAATATTTAATGCTTTTAGACATACTCAATATAAAGATGTTAAAGTAGTAATATTAGGTCAAGATCCATATCACGGAGAACATCAAGCGGAAGGTTTATCTTTTTCTGTTAAGAATGGTATAAGAAAACCACCTTCCCTACAAAATATTTTTAAAGAATTAAATGCTGACTTAGGAATACCTTTTCCTAAAACAAGTAGTCTTATTCCTTGGGCTGATCAAGGAGTATTACTTTTAAATGCTGTTTTAACTGTACAAGCTAATATGGCAGCCTCTCATAAAGATAAAGGTTGGGAAATATTTACTGATAAAGTAATAGAATTATTAAATAAAAAAGAAGATCCCATAGTTTTTATCCTCTGGGGTAGCTTTGCTAGAAGCAAAAAGAAATTAATAACTAATAAAAATCATTATATAATAGAATCAGCTCATCCTTCACCTTTATCTGCTTATAATGGCTTCTTTGGTAGTAAACCATTTTCTAAGGCTAATAATTTCTTAATTTCTAAAGGTCTAAAACCTATAAATTGGAAAACAGATTAACTAGTACTAACCATACTAGTTTTTCTTTATCCAAAAATTGGTAATAATTGGAAAAATATAATTATTCATGATACTTATCTCAAAATAAAAAAAACACTACTTAGTGTTTTAATATTTCAAAAGGTTCTCTTTTCTGTAATTTATAAGTATTTATATCTTGATAATGAGAAAATATCTTAACAATATTAGCAGGAAATTTATGAGCTAGATAATTAATCTCTTCTCCATTATCATTATAATACTTTATAGCAGCCCTTATATCATTTTCATTAACATTTAGCATTTCAATTAAAGAATCAAGTTCTTTATAATCTAATTTGTCTTCATAATCATCAATAAGTTTTAATATTTCTGTCGTCATTTCCATAAGTTCATTATATAATTCGTGATGATCCATTCTCTTAGACTTTAATTTTATAACTTCAGGAATATCTTTTATTTTCGCTTTTTCTAATATAGGAACTATTTTTAAAAGTATTTCTTCCTTTTTTTGTAATAAAATATCTAAATTATTATCAGCTTCGTTAATTTTAATATATAAGAAATTATATTTATTTTTATAAAACAACCCCATAATTACAAATATTATAATAATTAAAACTATTAAAGAAATACCTAATATAATGGCATAAATCATTAGTATCACATCCTTAATAGTATTATAGCAAAGAAAAAGAGAAGAGTAAATTATCTTAAAGTAATATCTTCTCTAAACTCTACATAACTAAGGTAAACTGTCCAAAGTAGAAAATTATGGTTATTACTATCTCTAACAACTGCATAGTCTCTACCTGCCCCAACAATTGTTCCTGTAAATACTCTATCACGCCATTCCAACGAGTCAGAATATGACATATAGAAACTTGCTTCTTTCCCTACATTTAACTCTAAAATATTTTCAGCATAGGCCATATCTCCACTAATTGGAACAGTATTATTATTAGGAACATTATTCATATTAGGAGTGTAATCATAATCAAAGTTTTGATAAGGGGGGTCAGTACTTTGATTAGGATAAGTTTCAAAATTATTATTCATCAAATCATCCTCTCAAAGTAATTGTATGTGTCTATTTTTAAAATATACTAATTACTACTAGTATTTCCACTTATCTCATCAAAGACAGGGTCATCAACGCTCGGTTCAGTTCCTTTAACATAATACTCAATAATTTTCTTCTCATCACTATCAGTTGCAGGTTTTCCCGTAATAGGATTAACTAAGACCCCAACAACATTATCAGGCTGTTTATACCATTCATCATCTTTATCTTTCATATAGCCTTCCATCGTATTAAGCCAAATATTTTGGGCATATTTATATTCACTAGACTTTAAGTCCCTAGCATCATCATAACCACACCATACTGCCGTAACAATATCTTTATTATAGCCAATATACCAGTTATCGGTATTAGTAGTACCACTTTTTAAAGCATATTTATGAGTCATTCTACTAGCAAGATTAACAGCGGTAGGATAATTATAATCAATAAAATTAGCATCATAAGTAGCGGTTAACAAATTACTTAAAATAAAAGTTAAACTAGAATTAAGAATAAGATCTTTCTCTTCATCCGCTTCATATAAAACATTACCTTCTTTGTCTACAACTTTAGTAATAAAATGAGGTGTTACTTTATATCCTTCATTGGCAAAAGCAGAGTAGGCACCAGCCATTTCTAACATACCAATCTCACTAGTACCAAGAGCAAGAGAAGGTACTTCATCAAGTTTAGAAGTAATACCAAGTCTTTTTGCCATATCAATAAGTGTATCTTCACCTAAAAACATATGTGTCTTAACAGCATAAATATTTTCAGAGTAAGCGATTGCCGTAGCCATAGAAATAGGCTTATTACCATAAGTACCATTATAATTCTGGGGTGAATATGATTGATTATTATTAAAAGTAAAAGTAGTCTCTTCACTCGTAAAAGTAGTAGAAGCCGTAAAACCATTTTCTAAGGCAGCATAATATAGAAAAGCTTTCATCGTAGAACCTACCTGCCTTTTCGCATCAGTCGCTCTATTAAATTCTGACTTACTATAATCTTTTCCTCCCACTAAAGCGATAACTCTTCCATTATTAGGATTAACCATTACACTAGCAGTCTCTAAGTCACTATCAGGCATTGTATTTTTAACAGTCTCTTCTAACTCTTTCTGAGCCTCCATATCAAGACTAGTATAGACTTTAAGACCTCCCGTCTCAAGAAAAGACTCCGGTATTTCCTTTAAACTTTTTAACTCCTCTATAACAGCATCTTGATAATACATAACACTCTCTAGTTCATCCTCTTCTTCTTCACCTACAAACTTCAACTCTTCATCAAGAGCCTTATTATATTCCGCTTCACTAATAACACCATCATCATACATACTCTTTAAAATCATCTGTTGCCTTTGTGTCGCTTTTTTTAAATTAACAAAAGGAGAATAATTACTAGGAGACTTAGGAATACCCGTAAGCATAGCCGCTTCTGCCAAAGTCAAATCTTTAGCACTCTTACCAAAGTAATATTTACTAGCAGTCTCTATTCCATATTTACCATGACCATAGTTTATTGTATTTAAATATCCCTCAAGTATTTCATCTTTACTATAATGAGACTCTATTTCTATCGTATACCACATCTCATCCCATTTTCTTTTCCACGTCTTATCAAAATCTAAAAATAAGTTTTTAGCATACTGCTGAGTAATAGTACTAGCACCTTGACTAGTAGTACCACTAGTTATATTAACAACCATCGCCTTTAGTATCCTTAAGTAATCAAAACCAATATGTTTATAAAAGTTTTTATCTTCAGTATTTATAGTCGCTTCTATCAAGTATGGAGAAATATCATCAAGACTAATCCATTCCCTAGAACCACTTCCTTGAAAGAAAACCTCATTATCACTATCAAACAACATAAAACTATTAGCATTCTTTATCTCAATCTTAGGACTTAACTTAGCATAAGTATAAACACCAATATTCCCAAGAATAAAAAGTCCTATAAGAATTATAAATATTTTTAAACACTTCTTTAAAACTTTCATAACATATCAAATCCTTTCTTTATATATCATGTCCAAAAAACTATCATTCACACCAAAAAGTTGTAACTTTAACACTTTTTTGTTATAATCTTGAAAGAAAAAGGAGATTATCTATGAAAGATGTATTTATAAAAGCGAAAATAAAAAACAAAGATGAAGAATTACCTTTTGAAGGTAAAGGAACATTTGATGAAAATAAAAACTTAATACAGTATCAAGATAACCAAGCTGTTTTAACTATTTTTCTTGATGATAATATTATGCTACGAGAAACAGAAGATACTATATTAAGTTATAAATTTGTGGAAAATGAAAAAACTAATTTTGAAGTATTTTTAAAAGATTTAAAACAAACAGGTTTCGTTCCGATGAAAACATTTAATATAAATAAAGATAATACTACTTATGAAGTTATATATCAAATAGATGGTAATGACTTTAAACATGAGTTTAAAGTAGAATGGAGAGTATTATAATATTTTAAAAAATGGAGTGTGATTTTATGGAAATAAAGCCAATGATATTTAATATAGAACAATTGATGGAGAAAGCTAATAATGGTGATAAACTATCATGTTATATAATTGCAAGAAGTTATGATAGTTCAGAAAATGGACTAGAACAAGATTTATCTAAAGCTGTTGAATGGTATAAAAAAGGTGCCGATTTAAATGACCCAAAATGTATATATGGCCTAGCAGCCTGCTATCAATTTGGAGATGGGGTAGAACAGGACAAAGATAAGGCTTATCAGTTATTTGTTAATGCCTATGATAAATTATTACAAGAAATAGAAGAAACGAAAGAAAAACCTAAAGTTCAAGCATTTTCTAAATTCTGCTTAGGAGCCTATTATTATTTCGGCTTTGGAGATGTAAAACAAGATTACAAAATGGCATTCCAATTAATCAATGAATGTGCAATGCAAGGACATTTAGCAGCAATATATGATTTAGGAGCTAATTTTTATCGTGAAGGAAGAGGAACAGAGCAAAATATTGAGTTAGCAGATTATTATTTAGAATTAGCAGCAAGTGTTGGCCTACCAAGAGCTATAAAGAAATTAGAAGATGTGCAAAACTCTAATGAGAAAGGAGCAAGAAAATGAATTTTTTAAATACTGTTGAAAAAGATATATTAAATAAATTTAAGGAAAAGGGTATTCCCCTTGATGAAGTACAATTAATAACAAGTAGTAAAAAAGAGTTAGGTGACTATCAAATTAATGATGCTATGAAGCTTGCCAAAGTAATGCATAAGTCACCAAGAGATATTGCCGAAGACTTAGTTAAATGTCTAGAAGAAACAGGCTATTTTAAAAATATAAATATCGCAGGTGCCGGTTTTATTAACTTAAGTTTTAAAAATGAGTTATTAACAGAATATGTGGAAAAAGTTATTAAGAGTTCCACAAAAGATGTGGAAAAACTTAATGAAGAAAGAATTATCATCGACTATGGTGGTGCGAATATCGCTAAAACTCTTCATGTTGGACACTTAAGAAGTGCAAATATTGGAGAAGCTATAAAAAGATTAGCAAGACACCTTGGTAAAGAAGTAATATCAGATGTTCACTTTGGCGATATTGGTCGTCAGTCTGGAATGGTAATCTATGAACTAAAACAAAGATATCCTAATCTTAACTACTTTAGTGGCAAAGAGGAAACTACTTGGGATGAGCTACCTATAACAGGAAAAGACTTAGAAGAAATCTATCCTACTGCTAGTATAAAAGCTAAAGAAAATGAAGATATAATGAATGAAGTAAGAGAAATAACCGCTGAGTTAGAATCAGGTAAAAATAAAGGCTATGTCGCTCTTTGGGATAAAATAAAAGAAGTGTCTATAGAAGATATAAAAAGTATTTATAAAGAATTAAATGCCGATTTTGATTTATGGGAAGGAGAAAGTGATGCTTTTCCTTACATTAAAGAAACTATTGATATCATGGAAAAATCAGGATATTTAATCGATAGTGAAGGTGCTAAAATAGTTGAAGTAATAGAAGATGATGATAAAGCACCTATGCCTCCACTTGTTGTTATTAAAAGTAATGGTGCAACTCTTTATGCTACAAGGGAACTAGCAACTATCACTTCTCGCATGAAAAGATTTAATCCTAAAGAAATATGGTATATAGCAGATATGCGTCAAGGATTATATTTTGAACAAGTATTTAGAGCATCTTATAAAACGGGCCTTGTCCATAAAAGTACTGCCTTAGAATTTTATGGCTTTGGCACAATGAATGGAACAGATGGTAAGCCATTTAAAACAAGAGATGGTAATGCAGCCACATTAAAAGGACTTATTAAGAGTGTTAAAGAAGAAATACTTGCTCATATGAATAAAGATATTGATAATAAAGAAGAAACTTCTGAAAAAATCGCTATCGCAGCCATTAAATATGCTGACTTCTTACCTAATAGAACAACAGATTATATCTTTGAACCTAGTAAATTCATCGATGTAGAAGGAAAAACTGGCCCATACATTTTATATAATACTATCAGGATGAAATCTATCTTGAATAAAGCAGAAGCACAAGGTATAAACTATAGTAACTACTATAATAAACCAACAGATACAGAAAAAGAAATAATACTTTTATTAATGGAGAAGAATAATATTTTACATAAAGCTTATAATAATAAAGATTTAAGTTCTATAGCAGATTACCTATATAACTTGACAAGTTTATACAGTAGGTTTTACGAGGCAAATCATATCTTAACTGAAAGTGATGAAAAACTAAGAGAAAGCTGGCTTACATTAACAAAACTAGTTAAAAAAACTAATGAAGAATTGCTTGATATACTAGCAATTGAAGTACCAGAGAAAATGTAAAAAAATATAAATGTATAAAAAAGTATTGCCTTTTATATAAATTCATGCTATAACTTTATCTGATTTAATACACAAATAAAAAATTATTACATATAATGTCTTAGCTATGGGAGGAATTTTTATGAAGTTAGCTAAAATGAAAAAAGAAGATTTAGAACTACTGTCACATAAGGATATAACATATTATATATTAGAAGAAGAAGGAAAAATGAATACTGCTGACCTTTTCAAAAAAGTAGTAACATTATTAGAACTTCCTGATAAAACTTTTGAAGAAAAAATAGGTGACTATTATACCCTTCTTACAACTGATAAGAGATTTATCTTACTAGAAGATGGTTGTTGGGACTTAAGAAGTCGTCATACCTCTGATAAAATCGTTAAAGTAACAGAAGATGAAGACGAAGAAGATGAGGAAGAAGAAATTAAAGAAGATACTATCTTACCAGATGAAGAAGAGGAAGATAATTATGACTCTGGTGATACAGATGAAGATGATGACTATGATGATGCTAATGAAGATTTAAAAGATTTAGTTGTTGTCGATGAAGATGAATTAGAAGAGAACTAAAATATTTAGTTCTTTTTCTTTAAAAGCAAAGATTGTATTTAAAGGGAAGCTATGCTATAATTACAAAGAAAAAGAAAGGACTGGTTATAATGATAGAACGTCTTGAAGCTACTGAAAAGAAATATATGGACTTACAACAAGAACTAATGAGTGAAGAAGTCTTAAAAGATATTAATAAAACAAGAGAGTTATCAAAAGAGATGTCTGATTTAGAAGAAACAGTTAATGTGTATCGTGAATATAAGAAAGTACTTGAAGCTATTCCTGAGACTAAAGAAATGTTAAAAGATGATGAATTAAAAGATATCGCTAAAGAAGAGTTAAAAGACTTAGAAGCAAAGAAAGAAAAGTTAGAACATGATTTAGAGATACTATTAATACCAAAAGACCCTAACGATAATAAAAACGTTATTGTCGAAATAAGAGGAGCAGCTGGAGGAGATGAAGCTAATATCTTTGCAGGTGACCTTTATAGAATGTATTCTAAATATGCAGATAAAGTAGGCTTTAAAACAGAGTTAATCAATGCTGAAGAAGGAACAGCAGGAGGCTTTAGTCAAGTAGAATTCATGGTTAAAGGTAATGGTGCTTACTCAAAGCTTAAGTATGAAAGTGGTTCTCATAGAGTTCAAAGAATACCTGTTACTGAAAGTAATGGGAGAATTCAAACTTCAACTGCAACAGTACTTGTAATGCCGGAAGCAGAAGATGTTAATATTGAAATAAATCCCCAAGACCTTAGAATAGATATTTATCGTTCATCTGGTTGTGGTGGACAAGGAGTAAATACTACAGATAGTGCTGTTCGTATCACTCACTTACCAACTAATACAGTTGTTACTTGTCAAAATGAAAGAAGTCAAATTCAAAATAAAGAGCAGGCCATGAAAGTATTAAAAGCAAGACTTTATGAACAAGAATTAAGGCGTCAAGAAGAAGAATTAGGTGAATCTCGTCGTAATAAAATCGGTACAGGAGATAGAGCTGAAAAAATAAGAACATATAACTATCCGCAAAATAGAGTAACAGACCATAGAATTGGCTTTACTACTAATAACCTAGATAGAGTTATGAATGGAGATTTAGATGAGATAATAGAAGCTTTAACTATGGAAGACCAAAGAAGAAAACTAGCAGGAGAAGAAGAATGACAGTTGAAGAGTTAATAGTCTTAGGAAAAAAATATACCAGTAGCACTCATGCTAAAATGTTACTTGCAATACTTTTAGAAGTTAATCCTTTAGAACTATTAACTATATTAGATAAAGTAGTTGAAGTTGATAAGGTTAATCTTTATAAAGAATCTTTAAAAGCTTTAAGTGAAAATAGACCTATTCAATACGTAATAGGTCATGTTAATTTCTATGGCTTAAAGTTTAAAGTTAATGAAAATGTGTTAATACCCCGTTTTGAGACAGAAGAATTAGTTGAAAATATTAAAAACTATCTTGAAAAGAAAAACATAACAAATCCGAAAATCTTAGATTTAGGATGTGGTAGTGGGGTCATCGGACTAACTTTAAAACACTTCTTTCCTAACTCTTTAGTAACTTTAGTTGATATTAGTGAAGAAGCCTTAAAAGTAGCAGAGTCTAATGCTAGAAGTCTAGAACTAGATGTTAACTTTATAAAAAGTGACTGGTTTAGTAATGTTACTATAGATAAATATGATGTTATAGTATCAAATCCCCCATATATTATGACTGATGAAGAAATAGAAGAAATAGTTAAGAATAATGAGCCAGCTATTGCCTTATATGGAGGAAGCGATGGACTAGACTGTTATAGAAGTATTTTAAAAGATATTAATAAATATCTAAAAGATGATTATTTAATTGCCTTTGAAATAGGATATCTTGAAGGAGAAAAATTAAAAGAATTAATCAAAGAGACTATTCCTAATAGCAGAGTAACTATCAAAAAAGATTTAAGTGCTAAAGATAGAATGCTTTTTGTCGAAAAAAATATTGATTAAAAATATAAAATATCACTCATTAATTAAGTGTAGAAAGGGTGATATTTTTATATGAAAAAATATTTAATCTTAGCAAGTTTAATCTTAGTATTTATACCTAATTTAAATAAAGAAAGTGATGAGATAGTAATACCTGATGAAGCGATAAGATTTAGAGTAATAGCAGAATCAAACACTAAAGAAGACCAAGAAGCGAAAACTATTGTTAAAGATGCTTTAGAAGATGATTTAGATAAGCTTTTAAAAAACAGTACTTCAATTGATGAGACAAGAACTATTTTAAAAGAAAATCAAAGTCATTTTGAATCTTTAGTAGAAAGAACACTTCTAACTAATAAGATAAACACAAGCTATAAAGTAAACTATGGTATTAATTATTTCCCAGAGAAAAACTATAAAGGAGTTATCTATGAAGAAGGTTACTATGAATCTTTAGTCGTAACTCTTGGTAGTGGTAATGGTGAAAATTGGTGGTGTGTTTTATTTCCTCCTCTATGTCTAATGGAAGGAGAGGATAATAATACAGATGAAGTAGAATATAAATCATTTGTTAAAGAAATGATAGATAAATACTTATAATAAATATCTACCTATCTGAATAAAATTTGATAGGTGATTACTTTGGATATTTTAGAGTTAATAATACTAGCGATAGGCTTAAGTATGGATGCCTTTTCCTTATCTATTGTCTATGGAACCTTAAATCTATCTAATAAAATTAAAAACTTTTTAAGTATAACAGTAGGAGTATTTCACTTTTTTATGCCCCTTTTAGGAAGTATATTAGGACTATTTATTGTTCATCATATAATAAGTAATCCCGATATTTTAGTAGGAATAATTTTTACTGTTTTAAGTATTGAAATGTTACTTAATATAAAAGAATTAGATGAAGAGAAAAAAGATTTTAAAAGTTTAGCGAATGCTTTTCTCTTTGGCTTTAGTGTAAGTATCGATAGTTTCTCAGTAGGAATTGCCCTAGGAACTCATAATGAAAATATCTATTTAGCAGGAGCAATCTTTGCAATAACAAGTTTTATCTTTACCTTTTTAGGACTTAATATCGGTAAGTTTTTAACTTTAAAATTTGGTAAAGTCGCTAATGTAATTGGAAGTATTTTACTATTTATACTAGCACTTACTTATTTTATCGAATAAAAAATAAAATACTGTAAAAAATAAGACTGGGTGAAGTATTATGAGAAAAAGAATAATTACAGATGAAGAGATGGAAGAAATTATGAAAAAAGAAATACTTCCATTAAGATTTCATATTGTAAACTCACTTGTAAAAGAAGTTAAATAATACTTCTTTTTTGTGGTTATATAACCAATATATGTTAAAATATAGCCAAAGGTGAGAGTATGAAAAAAGAATTTTTTTTAAAAAAGGATCAGTTAAAATATGGAGTAATAGTATGTTTAATAATAATTGCTATAGTAATAACAAGTTTTTATTTTAAAGGTCAAGTAGAGTATGATAATAATAATATAATAAATAATGAAAAGAACGAAATTGATAATAATCAAAGCAAACTAGATGAAAATAGTGATATTATAAAAGAACTAATTGCGAGATATGACAATGAATCTCTTACAAGTGATGAGTATATTTTATATAAGCAAGATACACTTTCTCCTAATGAACTAACAGATGAATATATTAAACAAACTGCTAGTCAGCAAATAGAAAATAAAAATTATTTTACTAAAAAAAACTTAAATGAACAAATAAAAAAATTATATGGACCTAATATGAAGGTTGAACAAGGAGATTTTAAAGCAGAAAACTGTGCACATTATATTTATAACAAAACAACTGGAGAATATTGATATAATGCTGATACAGAATGTGAAAAGGTAACACAAACACAAGCTTTAGTAAGAAAAATAACAGAAGTAAATGAAGAAAAAAATAAATATTTAGTAACCCTATCTGTAGCTATAATAGATGAACAAGGTGCAATTAAAACACCTATGGGAGAAGAAATAATTAATTTAACTAAAGATAATTTTGATATTTCTAAAGACTATGACAAATTGAGTAAATATCAATATACTTTTATATATAATAAAGAAGAAAAAGATTACTACTTAAAAAGTATAGATAAAGTATCTAATGGGGATATTGTTATTGAAAATACACCTAGTAATACTATGTCAACTAAAGAAGAAGCCTATGAAAAATATGGAGAAATAGCAAATATCTACTATAATATTATTTCAGGACAAGATAGATTTTGTGGTGTTTGGGATTATTTTACTAATGAAACTGTTACTGTACATAATCTTTCAAAAAATACTATAGAATCAATAGTTCTTTATAATCTTTCTAAAGATGGTATTGATACAACACATAGTACCTTTACCAAAGATACGTTTAATAATAAATTACATCAATTATTTGGTAAAAATTACAACTATATAAATGAAAATATAGATATTATTCCAGGGTACACATATGATCAAGAACAAGGAATTTATACACCAGGTCCATCTGGATATGGAGGAGCTTGTGGGCCTTATAATGAGGATAGAATAACTTCTGTTAATACTGAAGGAAATAATATTATTTTTGAAGTAAGAGTTATTTTTAAAGATATAACAAATAATACAAAAACATATTATAAAGATTATGAAAGAACAGAATTATTAAATAATTTAGATCTAGACGAATATGGTTATTTATTAAACACGACTGAAAATATGGAAAAAGGTAGTCTTTATAAAGTAACTTTTACAAATGAAGATGGAAACTATATATTTGTATCAAGTGAATTAATAGAATGATAATTATAATTGCCATTTAGAAAAAATAAAAATATTAATTATTTTACAAAAATGTGATAGAAATAATAAAAAGTGTTGCAAAAGTATGATTCCTATATTAAATATAATAACTAATAAGAAATTGAAAGAAAGAAACAACTTTCTTTTTCTTTTGACAAACACTAGATACATGCATTATTATATATATGAAGGTGATAATAGTGTTAGTAAATTTTAATGAAATGTTAAAAGATGCCAAAGAAAAAAAATATGCTGTGCCACATTTTAATATAAATAATTTAGAGTGGACAAAATATATTTTAGAGAAAATGCAAGAAGAAAATCTTCCCGTAATATTAGGCGTTAGTGAAGGTGCTAAAAAGTATATGGGAGGTTTTTATGCTGTAAGATGTATGGTAGAAGGATTGATTAAAAATTTAAATATAACTATTCCTGTCTGCCTACATCTAGACCATGGAAGTAGTTTTGAAAGTTGTAAAGAAGCGATAGATGCTGGATTTTCTAGTGTTATGATAGATGCTAGTAAATATGACTTAGAAACTAATAAGAAAATAACTAAAGAAGTAGTAGACTATGCTCATCCTAAAGGAGTATCAGTAGAAGCAGAAGTAGGACATGTTGGTGGTACTGAAGATAATGTTTATGGTGATGTCTTTAGAGCAACTCTAGAAGACTGCATTGAACTTGCTAAAACAGGAATAGACTCTATCGCTCCTGCTTTAGGTTCTGTTCATGGACTTTATAAAGGAGAACCTAATCTTGACTTTGATAGAATGAAAGAGATAAATGAGGCTTTATCTATTCCCTTAGTATTACATGGTGGAACAGGCATTCCTTATGATATGATAAAAAAGGCAATAAGCTGTGGAATTAGTAAAATAAATATAAATACAGAATTACAAGTAACTTGGCATAAAGCTGTAGTAGACTTTATAAAAGAAAATCCTAGTGTATATGACCCAAGGAAAGTAATCGGTAGTGGAGAGATGTCTATGAAAGATAAAATTAATGAGCTTGTAGATGTTTTTAACCCAAATCATATTAGTTCCAAAAATTAAATTAATAATATAATATAGTAGAAAGTGTGTGATTAACTATGAAAATGCTTGAAATAAAAGGAGGCAATCCTCTTTCTGGAACAATAAGAATAAGTGGGGCTAAAAATAGTGTAGTAGCATTAATACCAGCAGCAATTTTATCAAGTGAAGAAGTAACTATCTGCAATGTCCCTGATATTACAGATACCGCTGCTTTATGTGAGATATTAGAGTTTTTAAATGTTGATGTAAAAAGAGCGACAGAAAGTCTTGTTATTAATCCAAGGGATATGGTAAATAAAGAAATACCAAGTGTGTACACTAAGAAACTAAGAGCATCATACTACTTTATGGGAGCCATGCTTGGTAAATATAAAAAAGTAACGATGGCCTTACCTGGAGGCTGTTCAATAGGAGCAAGACCAATTAATCTTCATCTTAAAGGTTTTGAAGCCTTAGGTGCTACAGTCACTAACAAAGAAAATATTTATACCGTTGAAGCAAAAGAGTTAAAGGGTGCTAATATCTATCTAGACTTTGCAAGTGTTGGTGCCACTATTAATATCATGCTAGCAGCTGTTCTTGCTAAAGGAACAACTATTATTGATAATGCTGCAAAAGAACCAGAAATTGTTAATGTCGCAACCCTACTAAACAATATGGGTGCTAAAATAAGAGGAGCAGGAACAAGTAGTATTGAGATTATTGGTGTTGAAAAGTTAGGTAAATGTTTCCATGAAGTAATTCCTGACAGAATAGAAGCCGGAACATATGTAATCCTTGGCGCTGCCATTGGTAATAATTTAAAAATATCTAATATCATTCCCGAACATATAGAAGCTTTAACTAGTAAATTAGAAGAAATGGGAGTCTTCTTAGATATTGGAGCCGATTATATAATAGTAAGTAGTGGTAAAGACTATAAACCAGTAAATGTCAAAACACAAACATATCCAGGCTTTGCCACAGACTTACAACAACCCCTAACACCACTTCTTACTATGTGTAATGGTAGAAGTAAAATAGAAGAAACAATTTATGAAAATAGATTTATGCATATTCCATATTTAAATCAAATGGGAGCCGATATAAGAGTAAAAAATCAGACCTCAACTATCATTGGGCCAACCAAATTAACTGGAACAGATGTAGTTGCAACTGACCTTAGAGCCGGAGCATCTTTAGTAATCGCTGGCTTAATGGCAAGTGGTACTACAAAAATAACTAATGTTGAACACATTTTAAGAGGTTATGAAAATATAGTTGAAAAATTAATTGGTGTAGGTGCAAAACTAGAATTAAAAGATATATAAAATAGTCTAAAAAAAGATTAGAGAAATATAAATATAGTAAAGACTCTAATCTTTTTTTGGAGGTAAAAATGAAAAAAATACTATGTCTTATAATTATATGTCTAACAGTCTACACAATATATTACTTCAATCACACAGATAAAATAAATTACTTATCTATAGGAGACTCATTAAGTGTTGGAATAGATTCTAATGGTAATACTAACTATGGATTTAGTAATTATCTAGCTAAATATTTAAAAGAAAATGATCTTTTAAAAAAATATAACAATGATTTTAGTTTAAATGATACTAGAATAATAGATCTTCTTAATAAACTTACAACTAATCAAACTATCAAAAGCAATGGCACATCTTTATCATTTAAAAAATGTCTTCGTGAAGCTGATTTAATAACTTTATCAGTAGGAATGGATGATATTTTAACAAATTTAACTTTATCCACAGTATCTGTGGAAAATCTTACTAACGAGGAAATAACAGCTATAGTAGATAAAACTATTAAAGATTTAGAAAAACTTTTTAAAGAATTAAGAAAATATGCTAAGGAAGAAATAATCTTCATAGGTTTTTATAATCCCTTAGAAGAAGAAAATTTAACTACAGAAAGACTTTATAATTATCTAATAACTAAGACTAAAGCTCTTTGTAAAAAATATGAGATAGAGTATTTAGATATTTATAATCTATTTAAAAATAATAAAAATTATATAGATAATCCTACAAATATTTATCCATCACCAGAAGCATATCAATTAATTGCTAACAAAATAATAGAAAACTATTTATAAAAATCTAGTAAAACACTTGTCAAATCTTAAATAATTTGATATATTAAGTAGCGAATTAGTTCCTTAAGGGGATAATTTCTATGATAAATAAATTATCATGGCGAAAGGAGAGAAGAAAAATGGCAAAAAATAATCCAGCAAACTATAGACCATGTAAAGTAACATGTGCTTGTGGTGCAACATTTGATGTAATGTCTAATAAAGATGAAATTAGTGTTGAAGTATGTTCAAATTGTCATCCATTCTATACAGGAAAACAAGGAAGAGCATCAAAAGCAGGACAAGTTGAAAAATTCAATAAGAAATATGGATTTAATCAAAAAGATACAAAAGAAGCAGCTTAAGCTTCTTTTTCTTTTCTTTTATGTTATACTAAAGTAGGGAAATAAAAAGGAAAAATTTTAGTTTAAGGAGATTAAAAAAATGAAATTAGGAATAACAAGTGATCATCGTGGATATAATTTAAAAGAAGAATTAATAAAAATGTTAACTAAAGATTATGAAGTAATAGACTATGGTTGTAAAAATACAGAAAGTGTAGATTATCCTGATTATGCTTTTAAATTAGGAGAAGCATTAACTAATAAAAAAATAGATTTTGGTATTGCCATCTGTGGAAGTGGTATAGGAATATCTATCGCATGTAATAAAGTAAAAGGAGTACGTGCTGCTAGAGTTATAAATATAGAAGATGTAATAGAAACAAGAACTGATAATGATGCTAATATCATATGTTTAAATGAAAAAATGGATGTAACAGATGCTTATAACCTAATTATAAGCTTTATTACAACACCTTTTTCTAATATAGATAGACATATAAGAAGAATAAATAAAATTAAAGAATATGAGGTAAAAAATGAGCATTAAATACATTTTATATTTACTTGTAACAATCATAACGATATGGGCTTTAGATTCTATAAATATAAATGCTATTTTTAAAAAAAATAAAATTTGGCAAGCAAGAGTATTCTATTTTTTCTTAGCATTATCAATAATCTATCTAGTTACAAATTGTCTTTATGATCTATATGAATCTGCAATAATTTATTAAAACAAAAAAATTAAAGTATAATTTTTTCATTTTCGTTAAAACTCTTAATGAGGTGATAATAATGAAAAAATTAAGATTAAAAAAAGGAGCTATTATAGGTGCTTATCTAATTGCTTTCTCACTAACAGGAATGGGAGCTTTCTTTGTAAGTCAAAATATGCAAGAAGCAAACAATACTAATGAAGACATTGAATATGTAAATTCATCAATTATTGAAGATGATGATGTAGAAGTAATTAAAGAAGAAGTAAAGATGATTAAACCTTATACAAATGATCAAGTACAAGTACTTAAATACTTCTATGATTATCAAGCCGATAATGCTTCTCAAGAAAAGTCAATTCTATATCATGAAAACACATATATTCAAAACTCAGGTATGGATTTTGGTTTAATTGATCCTTTTGAAGTAGTAGCAGTCTTAGATGGAACTGTAACTGATGTAAGAGAAGATGAATTACTAGGTACAATTGTAGAAATTAAACATGATAATGATCTAATAAGCAGTTATCAAAGTTTAAGTGAAGTATCTGTTAAGAAAAATGATACTGTAAAGCAAGGTCAAGTAATTGGAAAAAGTGGCACTAATTCTATAGACCAAGACATGGGTAATCATTTACACTTTGAATTATACAAAGCTGGTGAAATAGTAGATCCTAGTAAATATTTTGATCAAGTAATTAGTTCTGATACAAAAGAAACAGAAAAAAATAGTACTACTAAAGAAGAAAATACAACTACAGAAACAGAAACTAATGAAGAAACGGAGTAAAACCGTTTTTTTTCTAAGAAAAACAATTTACAATAAAATATATTTCTGCTAAAATATTAACAGTAAAAGGACGTGATAATATGTTATCAAAAGATATAGGAATTGATTTAGGAACAGCAAATGTTTTAATTTATATTAAAGGAGATGGAATAGTTCTAAATGAACCTAGTGTTGTTGCCATAGATACAGATAATAAAAAGGTTGTTGCTGTAGGAAAAGAAGCAAGTGAAATGCTAGGAAGAACTCCTGAAAAAGTAAAAGCTATTAAACCTATGAAAGATGGAGTAATAGCAGATTTTGAGATAACTGAAATAATGCTAGATTATTTTATTAGAAAAATACATGCTAGGAACTTTCTATCAAGACCTAGAATATTAATTTGCTGTCCTACAAATGTAACACCAGTTGAAAAGAATGCTATTAAAGAAGCTGCTGAACGTACTGGTGCTAGAAAAGTTTTCTTAGAAGAAGAACCTAAAGTAGCTGCTATAGGTGCCGGTATGGATATATCTAAACCTAGTGCTAATATGGTAATAGATATTGGAGGAGGAACAACAGATATTGCTATTCTTTCTTTAAATGATATTGTTAGTAGTCAATCAGTTCGTATCGCTGGAAATGTTTTTGATCAAGATATTGTTAAATATATCAAAGAAAAATATAAGTTGCTAATCGGTGAAAAAACAGCTGAAGATATTAAAATAGAATTTGCCAATATCTATGAACCAGATAAGAAAAATAAATTAGAAGTAAGAGGAAGAGATTTAATAACAGGACTACCAAATACTATAGAAATAAATGAAGCAGAAACAGAAGAAGCTCTACATGAATCAATTTATAAAATAGTAAAAGCAGCAACAAATGTCTTAGAACAAACACCACCAGAGTTATCTGCTGATATTGTAGATAAAGGTATTGTATTAACTGGTGGAGGTTCAATGCTTAAAGGTTTAAATGAATTATTAAAGAAAGAGTTAAAAGTCCCTGTTTTAATAGCAGATAGTCCCCTAACTTGTGTAGTTGAAGGTACAGGTGTGTTACTTGATAATATAAAATTATTAGAAGATAATTAAGCCACTATTTTAGTGACTTTTTCTTTAAATTAAAAGTAAAAAAAATAGTAAAAGTGAAAATCTCCTCCTGATAGTTGTAAAACTAATTTTAACTTGCTATAATTAATTTAGAAAAGAGGAAAAACTATGAACCAAGAAATAATAGAGACCATAAAGATAGTAGTAACTACATTTTTATGCTCTGCCTTAATAATGCCTTTTATGAAAAGAATAGCTAAACATATAGGAGCTATGGATATTCCAAGAAACGAAGAAGGACATAGACACATTCATACTAAAGTTACACCTAAATTAGGAGGTGTAGGGATCTTCCTAGCTTTTCTAATAGGCTATATGTTATTTGGAACAGAAAGTGTTCAAATGAACTCTATTTTAATAGGTAGTTTTATTATAATTTTAACAGGAATAGCAGATGATATAAAATCTATCA
Organism: uncultured Mycoplasmatota bacterium; assembly: GCA_946499755.1. Taxonomy (GTDB): domain Bacteria; phylum Bacillota_I; class Bacilli_A; order RF39; family UBA660; genus Onthousia. Next base: position 864 of record CAMMTE010000003.1, on the reverse strand, counting down.
GAGCTAGAACTAAGTTAATAGGCCAAATAATCGCTGCCTCTATTCTTGTTTTTTATGGAGGCTTTCTTTTAAATAACATAACTGCTTTTGGTTACACTATTAACTTTGGATGGTTCTCTTATCCTTTAACCATTATCTTTGTTGTCGCTTGTATAAATATAATTAATTTAATAGATGGCCTAGATGGATTAAGCGGTGGTATAAGTAGTATCTTTTTCTTAACAATAGGTATTATTGGTTATTTCCAAGGCCGTAGTGGTACTCTTGTTATGATATTAACATTTATAATGCTAGGAGCAACTTTAGGATTTTTATTACATAATTTCTATCCTGCTAAAATATTCTGTGGTGATTGTGCCATGTATTTAGGCTTTATGATTGCAGTAATTACCCTTCTAGAGTTTAAAGGACCAGCATTAACTAGTTTATTTGTTCCTCTAATGATTTTAGGAATACCTATATTAGATACACTATTTGCAATTATAAGAAGGTTGCTTAAACATCAAGCACCATTTTCTCCGGACAAAGAACATATTCACCATCAATTATTAGGTATGAACTTTTCTCAAAGAACAACAGTATTAATAATATATGCATTTAATCTTCTCTTTGCCTTTGCCTCTATTTTCTATTCCTTAAAAGATCCTTTTATGGGTAAAATATTATATATAATTATTTTTATAATTGTTGTATGGTTTGTCCTAAGGACCACAGTTATTTCAAAAAAGAACAAAGAAGTAACTGACAATATAATAGAAAAAGTAGGCGAAGTTATAAAGAAAGAACAAACAAAAAATAGAGTTAAATAACGAGACTGCTGAAAAAGTAGTCAAAATATAAAACTGATAAATAAGAATTAATCTG
>CAMMTE010000002.1:0-27763 GCA_946499755.1 uncultured Mycoplasmatota bacterium | reverse complement strand
CTTATAAAATAAGGGTTGGAGAGATTTTGACTTTATAAAACTGTCAAAGTCAGGAATATATCATATTAAGTTTACAAGAGTCAATACTACATGAAAAACTTTGTAAACAGACTATAAAATATCAAAGTAAAAGGCTTACCTATTAATATTATAAATAAAAATCTTAAGAAAGTTAAACCACTAATACCTGCTATATAACAGAGTAAATCATCAGGGGCTCCTGGTAAAAATATTCCCCAAAAAAATACTTTTTCAAATTTTTTCGTTCTAATATATTTTAAATACTTATCTACAGTTTCTTTTTGAAATAATTTATTTATTAAAGGAAGTCCATAATTACGACTAAGAAAAAAAGAAATACAACTTCCCAAAGTTAAACCAACATAATTATAAATAAAACCTTCTATTGGTCCAAAAGCAAGTACTCCTACAAGACAAGAAGCCCCTCCTGGTATTACAGGAAATACTACTTGAACAATTTGAATTAATAAAAAAATTATAGGCGCTATTAAACCATAGCTTTTAATTCTATTAACTAATAAATCAGAATCATCAAACAAATTCATTTTAACAGCATAAATAATAAAAGCTACTAAAAGAATTGTAACTATAACTGTAATAATTGTCATAATTTTTTTAAGGGTTGTATCATTTTCTTTAGTCATATAATTCCTCCTTCTATTAGTTTAACCATATCTATATTTTTAATTACATTAATTAGTTTCATTAACATCTATTGTAATAGAGGCAAGCTTTAAAGCTGCATCAAAAGTATCTGCTGTTAAAATAAAGCGATTATTATGACAAAAACTTGCTCCCTTAACACCTGTTACTTCTTCTAATTTTTTATTAAAGACTCCTCCCCAAGCTTTAGGGAAATAAACTCTACTAGTTTTATCACTAGAACTTATAGGAACAGTCTTAACAGCATAACCTCCTCTATTAGATGGATATACCACTAATTTTATTTTATCATACTTACTGCTACTTAGGATAGTCTCTTCATAAGGTAAAAACTCATCAAGTACTAAAATAGGTCCATTAGTACTATCTAAAAGCTCTTTAACTTTAAAAGAAGCCATAACTTTACCATAAACATTTTTAATCTCATAAGTTATAATTGTTTTAGCAATATCTACTGCTTTTAAGAAGTTAGCATTAACATCATCATTACTTAAACAAGTAGGATTAAAGAGTTTTATAATATCACTAACTGTCTTTACTTTATAACTAGATTCAATTAAAGGAAAAACACCATTATCAATAGCATCTATTCCTTCTACTAAATCTTTTACAAAATAATTATAAACATCTTCTTTTTTATCTAAACCTAATTTTTCTAAATACTTAATTCCATACTCTTCAAATAAAAGTCCAAATGATGAATACTTAATACCATTACTTCTTACCTTAGCATCTATCTGATGATGATCAAAATTACCTTTCCCAACATCATAAATAATAACATCACTTTTTATATTACTAGGAACTTCACTAACTCTAATTAAAGAAACATCTTCAAAATAAAGATCTAAGAAAGCTGTTGCAAAGACTTCATCAGCATGCATTGTTCCACTATGAGTAATAAATTTAGCATCACTTATATTATCTACTATTCTTACCATTATTTAATTCCTCCAAACTAATATTATCACTATGTTCAATTTTTACCCACTCTAAATCTTTATTTTTTAAAGCTAAATACAAACATTTTACATAACTTGCTAAAAATAAAGGATTATAGAATAATACTTTTACTTTCATTTTTCTATTTAATCTAAGATTAGCTTTTTCTTTAATTAATAAAATTCCTGTAAAAACCATTAATATCAAATATATAAAAAAAATAATTACAAAAAATTGCAATAAAAGACTAGTAACTTCTACTTTAACAATAGAATTAGATATAATTCTGTAAATAAGATTAGCTAGATATAAAATTACACTAATTACAAGTAATATATAAGGCTTAACTCCTACTAAAGTAATATAAACAGATGGATAATTATTATCTTTAACTTTTAGTTTATTTTTTAATAAAGAATAATATTTATTTCTAGATGTAAAATACCCCTTAACCCATCGTGTACGTTGTTTAATAGTAATACTATAACTAGTAGGTTGCTCATCAAAATACTTAGCTTTAGTATTATAAGTTGAAGTTAAATCATTTAATACTGCATATAAAGAAAACTCATAATCTTCTGTTAAACTATTAAAAGGATAACCTCCTAATTTTTCTAACACTTCTCCTTTAATATAAAAGCCTGTTCCACTAACAGTCAAAGTTAAATTATGTTTAACTTTATAATTATTAGAAAATGTATTTATCATTGAAAATGTTAAAGAAGAAGCCGCTGCATATATACTACTATTACCATTTTTAGTATTTCTATATCCTATACCTATATCATACCCTTTTTTATAACTTTTAATCATTTCTTTACAGAAATCACGATCTAAAATATTATCTGCATCAAAAATAAAATACATATCATAATGTTTTTTAGATTTTATTATCTTTTTAATAGCATCATCAATAGCATATCCTTTACGTCTTTTAGTTAAATCCCTACGATAAACTATATTTATATTATGAGTTTTAGCAATTTCTACAGTCTTATCTTTCTTACTTTCAACAATAATATAAATATCTTTAGGATTAACTTTTATACTTTGTCTTTTAATACTATCAAGTAAATTACTAATAACTAATGACTCATCTCTTGCCGGTATAATAATGGCAAAAGAAGGATCATCATAGTTTTTTATAAGTTTAATCTTTGATCCTTTTAAGGCTACTAAATATTCTTTAATTAACATATAACTTGCTATAAATATTAAAACTAAACATATAAGTGTTATCATACTACTTGTCCTTTCTAATATTAAATTCCATATTAGGAAAACTTTTAGATAATACTTTATCAGGATATACTTTATCATAAAATTCCCCTACTGGAGTAATAGGTTCAATATTATTTCTTCGCATAGCACTTCTAATTAAAGCTGTCCATGATATAAACATATCTATTATTAAGAAGATTAAAAGAATATAAAAGATAATATTACCAAGATTAACAGGTATTTTTTCTATTAGTTTAGAAATAAATGGATAGATATATTTAGCAAAGATTAAAGTTAAAAGGCCCCAAAAAATCATAAAAGGAATAGTCGTTCTGCCATTAATATTTAAAAAGAAATTTGAATAATCCCAAGAAATTGTATGAGTAAACACTTCTTGTAAAAAACTAATAATATATTCAAAAGCTCCTCCAAGTAATGCTCCATAAAGAAAAGTTTTTAATTTTGAATAATTAGAACGTACTAAAAAGTAGACAATTAAAACTGCTCCTGCTCCATAAATAGGACTAAAAGGACCATAAATAACACCACGTCTTAATGACCAAACAATTTCTCCTGTTGCAAAATAAACTTTAATAAGATTAAGTATTTGTTCATATAAAGCTCCAAAAATAGAGCCAATAACAAAGATAAGAAATAATTTTTTGCCACTATATCCTTCGGCAAATATTTGTTTTTTACTGCTCATAACTACTGCCCCTTTGTTTGTGTGTTATTTTACCATATTTTATGGCAAAATACAAGAAAAAGCAACCACTATAAGTTGCTCAAAGGAAAATATTAGTTACTTAGTAGGATCTACTATTATTTTAATAGCATCATCATTACCACTAGTAAGTCTAAGATAAGCAGATTCCACTTCATTATAACTAACAATATCAGAAACAAATTTCATAACTTCTATTTGTTTACTACTAATTAAATCAAGACACATTGCAAATTCATTCTTAGTATAGGCAATTGCCCCTTTAATAGTTAATTCGTTCATAACAGCAACTACTGTTGGAATGTTAATTGGACCAGTAGCAACTCCAACTAAGACAACAACTCCACCTGGTTTTACTGTAACTAAAGATGATGTAACAGCACTAGCATTACCACAACATTCTATAACGATATCAAAGCCTCCATTAGTATCAGTCATTACTTCATTAAGCATATTTTCATCTCTAGCATCATAATACTTATCAGCTACACACAAATCAAGAGCTTTCTTTCCTCTATTAGGATTAGTTTCACTTACTGCTACATAACTGGCTCCTTCTTTTTTAGCAAACATGGCACTAAGTAAGCCAATAATCCCTCCCCCAATTACTAATACTTTTGAGCCTACTTTAACATCAGCTAAATGAATACCATGTAAAGCAACAGCAATAGGTTCAACCATAGCAGCCTCTTCATCACTAACACTATCTGGTACTTTTAAAACCATATCACTTCTTACTTTAATTTTTTCTGTTAACCCACCAGGATTATCAAAAGAAAGGCCTACTGCCTTACTCCAAGTACTCTTACAGTACTGCGGATTACCACTTAAACAAGCAGGACAAGATCCACATGGTGAGATAGGTAAAGCTGTAACTCTATCTCCTACTTTTAAATCACTTCTATTACCAGGATCAATTACTTCACCACAAAACTCATGACCCATTACTAACCCTACAGGTTCACCCATTTCAAAATAATGTAAATCAGAGCCACAAATACCAGTCTTTAGTACTTTAATAACAACATTTTCCCCATCTTTAACCGGTTCATCAATTTCTTTTAATTCAAATTCTCTTTTACCTTTTAATGCAACTGCACGCACCTTAATCACCTCTAGTTTAAGTTTAGCACAGTTTACAAATAAAGTATCTAATTTAAAGAAAACTTTACTGTTATTTACAAACAAATTAAGTTATTACAAGGCGAAAAGAATTTCCACCATCAGTCGAACCTGTTTGATAACTAAAATAAAATATACCAACACGTATATCACCAGAATAATAACCACCACTATGTACACTCCATTGATAACTTTCATTTACAACAGTATTAGAATCGTTGTACCAGCCACTTACTTCACTCATTCCATGAGATAAACATTCGCTATTATTGCAAGCAGTTAATACATTATCACTTGTATATTTGTCATAATATTTTGATTCTGGCATTATAGTAAATTCACTTCTTCCTATCATGTCATTGTAATTGCCCATTACATATTCCCAAGCTCCTCCACTCATATCATATATTCCATAAATATTACCAGTTGTTGATGCCCCTGTTCCATTTATTTCTATATTATATTGATATTGACATCCATAATCTGTATTTGCATTAGAAGGTGCTCCATAACTACAGCCTGTTATATGATTTGATTTATTTTGATATACTTCTTTATTCACTCCACTATAATTAGTATTACCTAACTTTCCATATTTACTCTGTGAAAGATATGCTACTACTGCCCATTCACTATTCTTCATCATATGGGTATCTACATCATTACTAAAACCATATCTATTTCCTTCATCATTCATCTTTAAACTTACATTAAAAGCTGTACTTACAGTCATTCCGCTCCAACTTATTACATTTGGTTTAATCATGGCATCTAAATTTGTTGTATTACCTCCACCATTAGTTGCACTTGGATTACTACTACTTGTCTCAAACTTTCCTACCCATATTCCACTAAGTTCTTCATCACCAAACGTAAAAGCATCCGGAGTATACCAATCAGTTCCTTTTATTCCTTTACTTACTATATACTTTGCTGTTCCTCTATCTTTTCGTGTCTTAGAAACAAATTTTACATCTATCTCTCCTGGTAATTGCTTAGTAGGTATAGCATCTAAATAATCTCCTTGTTTTCCATAATAGTTTGTTCCATCTTCACTCCCTATAGAGTAACTATACCTTGGTATCCATACCCACATTGTCTCTATATCATCCATATTTATTACTGTTCCAGTATCTGCATTTATATAATTATCTCTTGTATCACTACTTACTGTTACGGCATTTGCCCATTTTAACTCATCATAGTTATACCAGTCATTATCTAGATTACTACTATCTGCTTTCACCCAATTATTATTTTCATATTTAGCTGCTATCATATTACTATCCATTTCTGGAGCGTTTGGAATAGATTTTTCTTGTGTTACCTCTACTCTTAACTTTCCACTAAATACTTGACCACTATAGTTACCATCTACTTCATCTGTTATCCAAAGATTAAGTTTATATTTATTAGTTCCTTTTCCTTCTATTGTTCCACTATCAAGAACTCTATCAGGATTAGAACCAATACTAGTTAATAAAGTCGCTCCACTATCAGTACCATTTTTATTTAAATTATATTTTAAATACATATCATCTATTCTTGTATCAGTATCACTTATTGTATTATCATCTAAATATATTGTATAGTCTACGGCATTATTCCCATTATTCTTTAGTTCAAAAGTTGATCCTTCTAAAGACATTCCTTGACTATCACTTAGTCCTAATGCATTACCCAAGTTAACACCTTCACTGTTTTCATCTAATACTAACTCTAACTCTCCTACTTTTACTATCTGATCTGTTCCAGATAGTTGTGTAGAAAAGTAAGCAAATGTTAATGCTAGTAGTAGAATTAATATTATTAATATACTTACAATTATTACTGTTATCTTTTTATTCTTATTATTTTTCATTATTAATTACTCCTTCCATTATTACACTCAAAAAAGAATAGAATTGTCCTCTATTCTTTTAATCCATAATGAAAGAAAGTAATTATATTACTTAGATATTTACTAAACTGCCCCCCCCCCAAGTAACACATTGTAAACACTCTGTTCTCATATTTTTACCTTCTTTCTAAATCTTACTAACTTAATATTATCACAAATATACGTTAATTATCAAGCGTTCAATTATTATTTAATAAATAATCTAATAAAGCTCTACATCCATTATCTATCTCTTCATATGTAATAGTAAAATTATGAGTATACCAAGGGTCATCTATTTCTTTACTATTATTTGTAAAATCTAATAGTTTGTATATTTTTTTGTCGGTCCCAAATAACTTTTTCATAGACCTAATATTATAATCATCCATACCAATAAAGTAATCATACTTTTCATAATCACCTTTTAACAATCTAGTAGCATAATGTCTAGTATAAGGAATATTATGTTTATCTAACATACTCTTAGTACCAGGATGCATATCATTACCTATCTCATCATTACAAGTAGCACGAGACTCAACTAAAAACTCATTCTCTAAGCCTTCTTTTTTAACTAAATCCTTAAAAATATATTCAGCCATAGGACTTCTACAAATATTACCTAAACACACAAAACAAACTCTTATCATACTACACCTCTTTATTCATTATTAAATTTTAATAACTCTCTAATATCATCAACAGATAAGTTTTGGAAACTCTTATACTCATCACCATCATTTTCTATTAACTTATTACTAAGAATCTTCTTCTTTGCTTGTAAATCAAGTATCTTCTCTTCAATAGTTCCCTTAGTAATTAGTTTTATAACTTCAACAGTATTCTTTTGACCTATTCTATGGGCTCTATCAGTCGCTTGATTCTCAGCTTGGGGATTCCACCATAAATCTAGATGTATTACAATATCTGCACTTGTAAGGTTTAAACCAGTACCTCCACTTTTTAACATAATTAAGAAGATATTAGTATCATCTGTATTAAACTTATCTACTAATTCTTGACGTTTCTTACTACTGACAGAACCATCTATAACGTAACTTGTTATTCCTTCTTTAGTAAGATTATCTTTTACGATGTTTAAAGCTGTTCTAAAACTAGTAAATAAAAGTATTTTATGGCCATTAGACACCGCTTCCTTAACTACATCTGTTAAATGCTCTATTTTAGAAGATGTTTTATTAAAGTTATCAAAGATAATCTTAGGATCAATACACACTTGTCTAAGTCTTGTTAACAATGTAAGTATCTGCATCTTATTTTTAGAAAATCCTGCACTTACTAACTCTTCCATCTCTTCTTTAGTCTCTTTAACTAAAGCCGCATATATCTTCTTTTCTTCATCACTTAAATCTATATAGATATTATTTTCTATCTTATCAGGTAAATCTTTTAAAACTTCATTTTTCTTACGTCTCAATATGAATGGTTTAACTTGACTCCTTAATTTACTTAAAGTCATATTAGTATCATCATCAAAGTCTTCTCCTATCTTATACTTTTCACTAAACTTAGATTTATTAGCAAGAAAACCTGGCATTATATAATCAAAGATACTCCATAACTCTATAATAGAGTTTTCAATAGGTGTTCCTGTTAAAGCTAATTTTATTTCACTGTTAATACTCTTAACTGCTTTAGTTAACATAGCAGTAGGATTTTTAATATTTTGGGCTTCATCTATAACCATAACTTTAAAGTTCATCTCTTTATAAATATCTAAATCTTCTCTTAATAATCCATAACTAGTTATATAAACATTACCATTAAATATCTTTAATTTATTATGTCTATCTTTCTTTAATCCTACAAAGATACTTCTTTTAATATCATCACTGAACTTCTTAAATTCATTATCCCAGTTATAAACTAAAGCTGTAGGACAAACTATTAATATTTTGGCATTCTTATCTTCTTCTAATACTCTTCTAATAAAAATAATAGTCTGCAAGCTCTTACCAAGTCCCATCTCATCAGCAAGAATACCTCCAAGTCCACACTTATATAAGTTATAAAGCCATTTAACCCCTTCTTTTTGATAGCCTCTAAGTAGTTTATCTTCACTCTTAGTAAAGTTAACATCTATATCTTTATATTCTTTAAAGTTCTTAACAAACTCATCAAATAAATTATTAGTCTTAATAAATCTATTTTTACTTCTTAAACTATCAAGATAAAGGGCTCTAAACTTAGGTATCTCTCCACTTTCTTCATCAAGGTCTAAATCTTCTTTTAACTCCTCTAACTCTTTAAGAGAAGGGTCTAATAAATCTAAGATATCACCACTTTTTAATCTGTAATACTTCTTTTTATTCTTTAAATTTAAAAAGATATCATCTAATTCATTAGGGCTTACATTATCAAGCTTAAATTCATAATTTAAAATATTATCTTTTCCTATACTAAAAGTAGTACTTCCTTTTACTTTCTTAATCAAGCTTGTATTCTTTAACTTTTCACTAGTAAATACATCATATATATCCGTTAACTCTTCTAAGCCATTTTCTAAAAAATATCCAACTTCATCTATATCATAAAGTCTTAATTCTCCATCAAAGCCATATTTAGTAAGATCAAGAAATACACTTCTTTCAAACTCTTTATCTCTAACTACATTATTGTCTTCTTTATCTAAGTAATTAACCTCAACATCACCATAAGTAAAGATAATTTTACATTCTATATATAACTCTAAAATATCAAAATATAACTTAACAGAAGGAGTCTTTACAATAACTAAATCATCTACAGACTCATCAAGTTCTACTTTATCTTTAATACTAGGGATTACATAATCTTTAAAATCTTTAAAGTTCTTATCAGAAAAAGTTAAACTATCTACCCCTTCTTCCATAATGTTTCTAGCAAGTATTGTTTCTTTTTCATTTAATCTATAAATACCATTTCTATCTATTAAGTAGCTATAATCATTAGATAGTTTTTTTAACTTTGTCAAATCATAATCTATCTTTAAGGTATGATTATCATCCTCTTTAATAATTTTAAAAGTAAATGGTAAATGATTAACAACAGGTAATTCTTTGTTAATACCAGATTCTTCTACATAAATACTATCTACTATTGAAAATAAATCATCTAAAGTATTTTTAGAAGGTATTAAATAAGAATCATATCTATAAAGTCTAGAATAAGCAAGTTCTATAAAGTTTATAAGTCTTTTACTCTCACTATTAAAATAATATTCTTTATTATTATAAACAAATTCTTTACCAAACTTAACTTCTCCTCCATTACGATATCTATCTATAAAAGTATTAACTTTAGTACCTAGCATATAAAGTTTATTAGAACCTACTTTAAATCTTAATTCATAAGCTTCATTATCATAGTAACTATAATAACTATAGTAACGTTCAAATTTTAAGTATGGTACAATTTTCGCTTCTTTTTTTACAATATTTTTATCAAGTGATGTTCTTTTTAGTTCGGTTAATAAAGCAGATGCCAAGATAGTATTATGTTCTTCTTCATCAAATAAAAAATATTCTCCTTGAAACTTAGTAAGAACAGCAGCGACGTGTTTACATGAGTCCATTAAAGAAAATTGAGGACAAGTACAGGAAATATCAGATATTTCTTTATCATCACTATTAACTTCTATTGTAACTATATAAGACTTTAAGGTATGTTCAGATGATACAATAAATCTATGAGTGGTATATCCTAAATCTTGATAACTACCTACATATCTTACTTTTCTATTATCGTAGTTTAAGCCTTTATCTAAATCACTTGGATTAACATATCTTAATAGTTCTTCAGTCATAAAAACATCACCTTTTCACATCAAGTTTTACTATATCATAGAAAAAGGAAAAAAGCTAATTTTAAAATTCATTTATTTCAATGTAACAAAAATATTAATAATCTAAAAATTTATTTGGTGCTAAATTCTTCTTCTATATCTTTAATGCCTTTTTTATACATTTCTTTGTATTCTTTTTTATTTATATCATTAAAATATAACATTGCATCTAATAATTTTCTCAAACTTTCTTTTCTTTCTTCTTTTGTTTGCGGCTTTACTATCCTGTCTGTATCAGGAAAGGCTTTAGGTATATCATGTAATTTATCCATTTTTATTCCTCCAACTAAATATAAACTATTATATATTTATTTTTTATATGAGTTAGTATTATATTAAATTTTTACATTAATAGATATTACAAGAAACACATATTAACTATTTTTTTAATATCATATTTTTTCTAAAATCTTGTTGTAATTGTTGTAACTTTTCATTTACTTTATTTTCTTTAATATACTTATTTTCCTCTTCTTCTGTCATTCCTTCAATTTTTTTACTATAATAATCTACAAATTTTTTTAACTCTTCTTGCCACTCTTTTTCTTCTTTAATCACTCTTACACCTCTTAAATTTAATATGTTATTAATATGATATATAACAAATACTAAATACCATTTAAAATGACATAGATCTAAAACCTCTATGTAATTCTTTAAATACCTAATCTGGTTTTAATACCATTTAAAATGACATAGATCTAAAACCTATCTCTTCCCCTCTTTCTGGCTTTAGCTGTTTTAATACCATTTAAAATGACATAGATCTAAAACCTACATTACAAACAACAGATAAATCATCATGTTTTAATACCATTTAAAATGACATAGATCTAAAACAATCTCTAGCTTCAATTAAAGGAATACTACGTTTTAATACCATTTAAAATGACATAGATCTAAAACAAGAAGTCTAATAAATCGTTAATATGAGGTGTTTTAATACCATTTAAAATGACATAGATCTAAAACTATAAATTGTTATTTCATATTCTTTATACAGTTTTAATACCATTTAAAATGACATAGATCTAAAACAAGTATTCAATGTTTAATATGTCGTACTGTGTTTTAATACCATTTAAAATGACATAGATCTAAAACCAATTAAAGGCATTTGGTATTGCGTGATGAGTTTTAATACCATTTAAAATGACATAGATCTAAAACGAATAGCCGATTTATATAAGACAATAGTAAGTTTTAATACCATTTAAAATGACATAGATCTAAAACGTTAAATCATTAAATTTTCCCATAATATCTGTTTTAATACCATTTAAAATGACATAGATCTAAAACCGTTCGTTCTGATACTTTCTTACTTGTAAAGTTTTAATACCATTTAAAATGACATAGATCTAAAACCAATTGCCATATAATCATTATATTTTTCATGTTTTAATACCATTTAAAATGACATAGATCTAAAACGTTGGTTTATAGTGTCTCTATCTATTTTCAGTTTTAATACCATTTAAAATGACATAGATCTAAAACTAAATATAATATAAGCACACTTGCAAGATTGTTTTAATACCATTTAAAATGACATAGATCTAAAACCCCTCGGCTGGTGCAGTTCTATAATTTTGAGTTTTAATACCATTTAAAATGACATAGATCTAAAACTAACGATAAAGATTATACTGTATTAGATGAGTTTTAATACCATTTAAAATGACATAGATCTAAAACTATGTTTATGACAATAATATATCACTTTTAGTTTTAATACCATTTAAAATGACATAGATCTAAAACCTACCATATAATGGTTGATTATTTTCTGCAGTTTTAATACCATTTAAAATGACATAGATCTAAAACCTTAAAGAATTAGAAACCTTTATAGCATTAGTTTTAATACCATTTAAAATGACATAGATCTAAAACCACTTTCTATATAAAATTTTAAGTATGTACGTTTTAATACCATTTAAAATGACATAGATCTAAAACAAAGAGGACCAAGTGTTAATTGTTAATACAGTTTTAATACCATTTAAAATGACATAGATCTAAAACGGTAACAGATGTATCAGATCCGTTAGTTACGTTTTAATACCATTTAAAATGACATAGATCTAAAACCTCTGATGATGACTAATATCAATTCCTTTTGTTTTAATACCATTTAAAATGACATAGATCTAAAACTGTTCTTGTACCTGCATTGCTAGCACGGAAGTTTTAATACCATTTAAAATGACATAGATCTAAAACAAGGAAGACCAAGTCTTAATAGTTAATACTGTTTTAATACCATTTAAAATGACATAGATCTAAAACTTTGTAACTTGGACATCTGCAGTACAACTTGTTTTAATACCATTTAAAATGACATAGATCTAAAACTTTCGCTATATAATTCCTTATCAGATACTTGTTTTAATACCATTTAAAATGACATAGATCTAAAACTCTAATACAAATGAAGTATCATAGCCATTTGTTTTAATACCATTTAAAATGACATAGATCTAAAACTAAACAAAGTCTCTTGGACTTACACCATACGTTTTAATACCATTTAAAATGACATAGATCTAAAACTTTCTGCTTGATAGAATAATTTTTATTTAAGTTTTAATACCATTTAAAATGACATAGATCTAAAACGAAGCACCAGCTAATAACTTAGGCGATGTGGTTTTAATACCATTTAAAATGACATAGATCTAAAACTTTGTAGTCTTTTTGATAGCCATAAACTTAGTTTTAATACCATTTAAAATGACATAGATCTAAAACAAAGAAGACCAAGTTCTAATAGTTAATACAGTTTTAATACCATTTAAAATGACATAGATCTAAAACCTCAAAGTTGTTTTAAAATTGTCATAAATTATCATAGAGAAATAATTATCTAAATGGTATTTCATCCATATCAATTTAACTTATTATATTATAAATTCATCCAAATTTTCATCTATAATAAGCTTTTTCTCATTATTCAATGTTCCTCCATAGCATTGCGAATCTATTAGTAATATTGATACTCCATTATATATACTATATTTATATAATTCCTCTAATTCGCCTCTTGTTAGATATTGTTTTAAATTAACAAATATAAGCATATTATTTGTTTCTAAAATGGTTTCTATATCTACTAATAGCAACAAATTATCTATTAAGTTTGGTTTAGCTTCAATTCTTATTTTTAATGATTTTGTAATATTATCAGAATCTATTTCTGTTTCAATTGTCAATGGAATATCTATATTATTTAGTTCTTTTTTATAGAGTTTAATAATTTTATTATATTGATTCAATATAGATTCCTTTACTTCTACGCTTATATTTTTATTTACATACTTTATTATTTCATTAGTAATTTTTTTGGAATTTAAATTAAAATCAAAAAAATCAATAAACATTTTAAACTTATCAAAATAATTAATTTCATTATTATTATCATCAGATAAATATATATCATCAACAATATTATTATCACAAATATTATGCAAATCTCTTACTATTCTATAAAAATAATTTTTATTTTCTATTTCTAAAGCATATACTTCATTTTCCTTTATATCTATATCATTATCTAAATATTTAATTGTTAATTTCATAATATTACTAACCTATCTTCAGTATTAATTATTTTACTATTACTTTCGCCTATTATATATTCAATCTGTGAATATTGTCTTTCAGTAATTGTTAATACCTGTATTATACCTTTCTTAGGAGAATTTTTTCTTAAACGTTCTAATAGTAAAGTGGATTGTTGAGTATTCATTACTATTTTTGAATAAACAGACTCTTGCATCATAATAAAACCTTCACTTAATAAATATTTTCTAAACTTAATATAATTCTTCTTATCTTTTAAATAGACATTTGGCAAATCAAAAAACACTATTGTTCTCACTACTCTATCCCTCATCATATTCATATCCTTTATATTTTTTTATATCATTAATAGCATCTAATGTACTTTTTGTATACATTTTAATAATATCCTTTAATACATATTTTTTTCCTAAATATTTATATGTATTATTAAATATATTAACAATATCAAGCTTATAAGAACTATCAAATTCTCTTTTTCTATTATAATAAACAAAATTATCAATAATAATTCTAAAAGGTTCCATCAAATCACAAGTTAAATTAAACTCATTAAACTCATTTTTATGATGTATTCCTAGTTGAGTCAAATAGCCATTACTTACTATTTCCTTATTAAATGTCGATAACAAAACTGCATAACCATAATTCAATGCTGCATTTATATCATTATTATCATTTCTTGAAAAGTTTTTTCCAAAGAGTTCATTAAAGTATACTTTAGCTGCATGTCCTTCTCTATTAGTTTTATCACCTATTTTTATTTCATCAATATAGCTTAATAACAATTCATGTTTAGATGATTTTATTTTCTTTAATAGTCTTGCTTGATTTAATATTTTATTCTCTACAATTTTTAACCATAACATATCTTTTGATAATTTCTTCCATTTTATTTGTTCATTTATCTGCTTACTTGTATTATGCCTAGAATAATATGAAGATAGTTCTCCAAATGGATTATGTTTCTCATCACAAAAAATAATATTGATTTTATTATCAGATAGTTCTTTTAATAAATATGCAGAAATAGATACAGATATTGAATCTACAATAATAGTATCTATTTCTGATAAATGAATGTACTTTTCTTCACTTTCCTGTTTTACTACTAAAAATCTATTTTTATAACTTATTTTTGACTGTCTTGTTATAACTACTGTTCTAAAACTCATAATATGATTCCTTTATACCAGTTGATGATTTATTAATAATAACTCCTGAAGTAATATTATTACCAGACAATCTACCAATTCTGTCGCCTAGATTATAAGTCGATAAATTAGCATTAACACTATTGCAATGAAAAAGTTTAAATAATTCAATTATTATTTTTTGCTTATCTTGCAAAGTTAATACTGATAAATTCAACTTCTCTCTAATTTTTATAATTTCTTTAGCAAATAAAGGATATTCATTTTCTAAAGATAATAAGTACTTTATAATATCATTGCTATACTTAATAGCTTCTATTTCATAAGATTTATCATTATTTAATATATATGCTAAAGCTTTATTCCACTTTATCATATATTCCTTCCTTATTTTTAATTCTCTTGCGTTTGATAATTCACAATTCTTGTGACTCACACTATACCCTTTCACATACACATTTTGATTTTTATATACTAATTCTATTTCATATGGGATATTATCTTTTAATATAGTTATATCTTCATTTCCTTTTAAATTTAAATGTTCTTTAATAAAGTTAACTTTCACTATCTTATCTTTTTCAGATTTTACTGCTATAGTCATAGGAATACCAATTAATTTGTTTTTATTATTATATTTAACTAAACACAAATACGAAGTTTCCATATTAGAATACCCTCCATATAAATCAACTGGCATATTCTCTTTAATTGCAATATTACCTTTTTCCTTAGGATAAATAGTCTCTTTGAAAAACTTTCCACTTCTAATTTCTGTCTTTCTACTTACTAAAATATCATTTCTATATAAAGTATTTTCTACTAATTTATTAAACTCATTGGCACCAAATAATACTTCCCCTGTTTTTTCATCTACCAAATTATTAGTAATATCATTTACTATATCACTAGCATTAACATCTAAACTATTAATAACATATCCATATTTTAAATCTTTATATTGTCCTAGTTCTCTTAGCCTATTATTTAACTCTTTTACCATTTCAAAGTTAATATTTCTCTTCATATATTTCTCTTTATATTCACCTAAAACAGCTGCTAAGTAAGCATCATGAGCATGATGATAGTCATTGATATCCCTAAATTTAAATAAATCATATCTTTCACGATAATTATGAGATAAATTAGCTTTTAAATAAACAACTTTTGTATTTTTATAATAATTATTTAAAATATTTGCTACATGTTTTGTAATTTGTCTTGTTTCAACTAGTTGCCTATTAATAAAGCCTGCAATATCTTCATCACTATATTTATCTCTTACTAAATTATGAAACTTTTTAGGAGACATTAAACCAAGTTTCTTTAATCTTGTCCACCATTTCTTATTTTGTTCATTTCTATATTCTCTTGGTAATACATAACTAGCAGCCTTTTTTTGATTACATTCTCTAATTACTAAAGCTTTATTATCAATAGAATCATCTTTAATTAAAGTTCTTGGAATAATATGATCAATTTCATATGAATCTAAATCTTCTATATTTAATGGCTTACCACTATATAAACATTTACCCTCTTGAATAAAATATAAGAATAATTTTTGATTGTTTATTTCATGTTCATTTAACTCTCTCATTAGTTTATTATAATTATCAATTTCTTTAGATTGATTTTTATATAATTCCTGTAAGTATTTTTTTCTATC
Organism: uncultured Mycoplasmatota bacterium; assembly: GCA_946499755.1. Taxonomy (GTDB): domain Bacteria; phylum Bacillota_I; class Bacilli_A; order RF39; family UBA660; genus Onthousia. The sequence goes on along the minus strand of CAMMTE010000002.1, from coordinate 10,936 downwards.
ATCTTTACGTTTTTTCTCTTCTTCACTTCTAGCCATTTCAATCATAATATTTTTAGGATCATAGCCCATATATTTAACTATTTCATCGACTATCTTTAAAGCTTGATAAATTCCTTTTTTCGTAGCAGGTGAAGTAGCAAGTGGTTCTACAATATCATAAGTTAATTTATCTGTTTCTTTTACATTATTATGTTCTTTTATCATCTGTTGAAAATTATATTTATCATTATTAATAATCTGCATAAAATTTTCATCCGTTTCTTGCATTAAATCTAAAATAGATTTATAGTTTTCCGTTTCTTTATCTTTATAATATTTAGTAGATAATAATTTTTTAGATAAATTACCCCAACCACTATATTTTTTTGTTAAAATAGCTTTTATCTTTTTATCAGATAAATCTTTATAAATATTTTTTACTTTATTTTCTAAAATGTCTTTATCATCAAAGATAGTAATCCATTCAATAATTTGATCAGCATCTTCTTCTGTATAATCTGTATTTTCAAATATTCCATTTGGTCCAAAGAAGTCATAATATGATTGAAGATTATTAGCAAATTTATTATCAGCAGAATAACCTCTTACAGTAATTTCATCATACATTTCAAAATCATTTTGATTACGCAAATAATCTATAAACTTTTTATTAGTAATAGTTCCACTTGTCTTTTCAAATAATTCTTTAATAATTTTATGTTGCTGTTCATTTGTTAACGCTCTATCATTTACTTTAATTTGTTTTAACTCATTTAATACTTTATATCGTGAATAATAAATAGAACAATTTGGCAAAGCATATTCATCTAATAAATATGTACAGTGAGATATCATTCTTTTTATAAATTTTTCTGCTGTTTTTTCTTTATCTATAACTTCATCAAAATTATATGGTGTAATCCTAACGTTATCAACTTTTCTTTCCATCCAAGCAAAATTACTTTTCTTATCAGATACTAAAGGCCCTACATAATAAGGGATTTTAAATTCTAATAATTTAACTAATCTATATGTATCATCACTAGTCTTATTTAACAGAAATGGATAGTATTTACCTTGATTTTCTATAATTTTAATTAATTCATCTTTATTTAATTGATATGGATATTTACCATTTTCTGTATCCGTAATTCGTGGAAGAAAATCTCCATTATCCATTCTTTTTTGTATATCTAGTTCATATTGTTCTTTATATTTTTGATCTATATTATAATCAAATAACTTTTCTAGTAATTTTTTTAAGTCCTTTATAAATTCTTCATTAGTTATTTTATTATTAATATATTTGTCATATAAACATAAATCTTTTTTAGTTCTAAATAACTTATTATATAACTCTCTATTATTATCAAATAATCCTTTTAATAATTTTAAATCTTTTCTATGTTGATTATATCTTTGTGCCATTAATTCAGAAATACTAGAGTTATTGCTTCCTTTAAATAATCTCTTTAAAAATATAGTATCATATAATTCTTTTAATAGTTCTAAAGTTTCTAATTTATCTCCAAGTAAATTTTCTAATTCATTATATTTATCATCATAATCTGTACCATTAAAATTAATTTCTATTTTTGTATCTTCATCTTCAAGCATAAATAATTTATTGACACTAAATTTATTTCCTACTAAGGATTTACCTAATTCTGATGAAAATTGTTTATTGGTAATATTTAGAAAAGCGTCTTTAATTCCAACTTTAATATCATTTTTAGATGGATTCAATAATAAGTTTGATAAATTATCTAATTCTATCAAATTTTCATAATCTTCTGGAATCCCTAACTTTACTATATTATTTTGCACAGAATATAAAAAATCTTTTAATTTTTCTTTTAAATTCAGATTATTTACATTAAAAGAGGAATTACCATATAGAAAGTTTCCTCTATATTTTATTATATGATGGATTGCTAAATAAACTAATCTTATATCTTCTTTTGATGGGTCTTTTATTAATCTATCTCTTAAATGATAAATAGTTTTATATTTATCATTATATCGCTTTATTAAGGCTTTTTCTTCTTTTGTTAACTTAATTTTTTTGTTTTGATTATCTATCTCATTATACTTAGATTCTTGTAATTTCTGAAAAAAATCTTTATCAACTTTATTTATTTCATCATTAAATTCCTCTTGTAAAAGCTTGATACGATATCTTCTCCTATCATATCTACGCCTAGTACTTCTAAAGTTTCTTCTTTCTGCTGCCGTCTTGGCTTCTTCAAAAAGTCTTACTCCCCATAAAGCTTTATTACCTTTTCTAATTATTTTGTAATTTTCATCATCTACTACAGCCCAACCTACTGATGTTGTCCCAATATCTAGCCCAATATTATATTTTTTCACTATTGACATACCTCCTACTTCTATGATACTATGTAATTGTCTTAATACCATTTAAGATGACATAGAGAGTTAAAATAAAGGTTTTACCCTAAATGCTCACTTATGTGTTCAACTGCTTAGGCAGTTTTTATTTTTATTAACTCTTAGTTAAATCATAACATATAATTAAAATAATGCAAGAAAAAAACATAGATTTATTTGACATGCAGTCAAGTCTATGTTTTTATTTTTATTTATCTAAATCAATAAGTTCATATTCACGATTACCTACGCCAAGGTCATAAGCAGCTTCTAAAGTATGAACACCATGAAGTGATTCAATTCTTTGTATTAGTTTATCTTTACCAGGATCAGTAGAGTTATATACAAGGTCAAGGCAAGCTTGGTCTACTGCTACTGGATCAGTTGATGCAAGTATTCCAATATCTTGCATACAAGGAGCAGAAGCATTATCATCACAGTCACAATCTATTGAAATATTTTTCATGACATTGATATAAACAGCATTACCTTTAAAGTAATCTACTATAGAACTAGCAGCATCTGCCATTGCCTCTAAAAATCTATCTTGTTCTGGTAAGTTAGCAAATAACTTTGTTTGGTCATTTGTAACACCTGCTGTATGAATTAATGTTTTACCAGCACTTGAAGCACAACCAATAGATAATTGTTTTAAAGCTCCACCATATCCTCCCATAGCATGTCCTTTAAAATGAGATAGAACAAGTAATGAGTCATATTTGGCTAAGTCTTTTCCTACATAGTTTTTCTTTAAAACTTTACCGTTTGGAATATCTAGTTCCATATCAGGTCCTTCAGCATCTAATAAGTCAAATGGAAAATATTTATCCCATTCATGTTCTTTAATTAATTCACGATGTTTTTCTGTAGAGTTTCTAGCTCCTTCATAAGCAGTGTTACATTCAACAACAGTACCATGAACATAGTTAATTACATCTTTAACAAACTCTGGTCTTAGATAGTTCTTATTACCTTTCTCTCCAGAATGCATTTTAACGGCTACATTTCCTTCTAATTTTTTTCCAACTGCTTCATAAGCTTTAATAATGTTTTCAGGAGTTATCTCCTTAATAAAATATACTTTTGATTTTTCCATAATCTCTATTTCCTCCTTTATTTAATATATACTACCTCTTATATTTTATAAGTTATTATACTCTTCATCAGTAACTGGCTCACACCATTCATTAGATGTTTCTTCGCCTGGTACTTCAATGGCTAAATGACTAAACCAAGAATCTTTCTTCGCTCCATGCCAATGTTTTACATTAGCAGGAATAGTAATAACCATACCAGGTTTTAGACTAACTGCCTCTTTTCCCTCTTCTTGGTACCAACCTTCTCCATCGACACAGATAAGAATTTGTCCACCACCATTTTTAGCATGATGAATATGCCAGTTATTGCGACAAGCTGGTTCAAATGTAACGTTAGCGATGAATAGACTTGTTTTATTAGGGTCAGTTAAAGGATTTAAATAACTTTTACCTATAAAGTATTTTGCATAAGCCGTATTTTCTTCTCCTAAACCAAAGTCTCCTCCTTTTTTAATTTCACTCATTATTTATCTCCTTTCTTTGTTATATTCTTAATTAAATTAATCGTATTTAAACTTCTAGGAAAGCCTAGATATGGAACTAAATTTTTAACTACTTCTATCAATAACTCTTTACTATTGCCTAAAGCTAGATTAGCATTGATGTGAGATGAAAGCTGTGGGGCAACATCCTCGTAAGATGCTAGAGTTGCAAAAGTAACTAGTTCTCTTTCTTGATAATTTAAATAATCTCTTGTATAAAAGTCGCCAAAACAATAACTTGCCAAATAATCCCAAATAAATTTAAAATCTTCACTTTCTCCATCTCTTGATTTATCAATATTTTCTTTACCAAAAAGATTGTACTGTGTTTCTAACCCTTTAGAATATCTATCTTCATTTGTTGTAGTAGAAGCTGAATTTATTTTTCCTAAAACTTCTTCTGCTGTTACAAGAAACGGATAAACCTTACCATACCCTAGATATGGAACAGTCTGATATACTGCTTCCTTCAATGATTCTTTATCTACATGAGTTACCGCTTCACTTAGTTTATCTTTAAATATCTCTTTGCTATTAGTAGATATTAAAGCTGGTAATAAAGTAAGATATTTACTTCTTTCATCAAGGTTGCTTTTAATATCATTATTTATAAAATTATTAACGATTATTTCTATTTCCATTACTCTCCTCCTTCTCTCTTACAAGACAATTTTATCACTTAGATTTAACTCCAAGTCAAGAGAAAATTACTTAGTTTCCTCTTCTATCCACTTTAAATAATCATTACTTGGACTAGTTAAAGGAAAAACAGCAAATTCAAATACTTCATAACTATGAATTTCTTTTATTACTTTATAAACTTCATTAATTACAGACTCTTTTGTCTTCATAAAGACTAAATATTCTTTATCGCTTTCAAGCTCTCCATTATAATTCCAAATACTATCACTAGCTAAAACTTGTAAACTTGCCACTAACTTTTCTTTTAAAAGCTTTTCTTCTGTTAAATTAACTTCTTCCTTATTATTAAAAGCTACTTCTATCATTACATATTTCATTTTATCACCTTCAAGTATATTATATAAAATTAAATTACTATGTTCAATTATTTCTATATTTTTCCATTTATTACCAATTTATAGTTAAAAGAAAAACTAGTTTTGGAAATGTCCAAATCTAGCTTTTTCTTCATAAGTTATATTTAATAAATCTAAGTCATCTATAATATTTTTAGGAGTACACTCTAAATATAATGACTCTTCTGGTTCAATATAGCCTTTATTACTATTTATATATATTGATAGAGGTTTATCTATACCAATAGCATAACTAATAACGACTTCACACCAAGATAAGTTATATTTAGTTAAGTAGTCTTTAGCGACTTCCCTTGCTTTATAAGCAGCACTTCTATCTACTTTAGTAGGATCTTTCCCACTAAAAGCTCCACCACCTACTTTACAAAATGACTGATAAGAATCTACTACTATCTTTCTTCCAGTAAGACCAGAATCTCCTTCAAAGCCACCTATTTCAAATTTACCTGTTGGATTAATCAAAAACTCTTCTATTTCAATATCATAATCTTTACATATATTTATACATGCTTCTTTTATTAAGTTATCTGTATAATCTCTATGCTCTTCATCATTTTGATAAGAGATAGTAAAGTATTTAATTTTCTTTAATTTCATATTATCATCATAATAACCAGTTATCTCTGCTTTACCATCACTTCTTAAATAAGAACAATTTAGTCTTTCTTTATCATACCATTTACTAAATCTTTGAAGTATTACCATGGCAGTAGGAAGTAGTTCTTTAGTATCATTACAAGCATAACCAAACATCATGCCTTGGTCCCCTGCTCCTCCTACTTTATCATTTGTACCCATAGCGATATCAGGACTCTGTTTACCCAAGTTATTTATAATTTCATAATTAGTATTATAACCTACATCATATAGAACTCTTTTTACAACACTTTCTACATCAACAGAAGCTTTACTAGTAACTTCGCCTGTAATAAAAATTTTACCTTTACCGCCCATTACTTCTATACCACATCTAGAATGTTTATCTTCTTTTAAAAAAGCATCAAGTAAAGCATCACTAATTTGATCACAAACTTTATCAGGATGACCCCTAAATACTATTTCATTTGTATATAATCTCATAAAATTCACAACCTTCTAATAATAGTATAGCATTAATTATTATTTTGGAAACTAATTATTCAACTTCATACCCATTCTTAATTGCTAAAATTCTTCCTTTCAATATTTCATTATCATGATTTATATCATATTCTCTATAATCATACTTATCTTCTCTCTCATATCCAGGAGTAAAATAATAATTAGAATATCCTAATTTATCTGTATCATCTACTATTTCTTTTAATTCAAAATCACATAAATCATCAAGCATTCCCTTTCCTCTTCCATCAACTATTAAAGGATATTTATAACTATCAAGAATATTTAATTCTTTTGAGCCTAAAAATGTAATGTAAAAAGTTGTTGTTGAGCCAAAGTCATATTCCATTACTAAAATATCTTTATTTTTTAATTTTAAGTCACTTAATTTAGTAATTGTGGCATTAATAGGAGGAACTTCACTATGATCATCCTCTATACATACCCAACTATCATAAACTTTATTTTTATACTGTATATTATATAAATGATATGCTAGTGAGTCAAAAGAAGCCATTATAGTATATGCTAAATCTGCTACAGTTCTTCTATCTGGTATCTCTATTTTCCTCCATATCTTATCTTCTAAATTTTCTATTCCTACTCTAAAAGTTAACACTTTTTCCATCATAAACACCTCTACTTTATATTTAATTCTTTTTTTATAATTTTCTTTATTTCTGTTGGAATATAATAAGAAATTCCTTCATTATTTTCATATACAAACACCCATAGTGCTTCAATATCATCTTGATATGCAGACATAATCATTGAATTTTCATTATTAAGTAGCTTCTGAAAATAAAGCCTAGTAAATAAATCTGTCTTAGATGTACTTAAACAAAATTCAAAGCTATCAATGATATATTCCTTTAACTCTTCTATATTATCCAAATCATAGTCTTCAAGATTTTCTTTAATTATATTCTTATTTAATGCTTTTAAAGACGAAAGCAAGTCTGTTTTTCCTTTCTTTATTATATATTTATCATACTTCATATTTTCACCTATTAACAATCCTCTTCAAATTCTATATTATTATCAACACACCATTCTTTAGCAATGGTCTTATATTTTTCATCTTTATATTTATACCAATCATCAAGTAAGTCATTAGATTCAATGATGTATCTAAATCTACTAAATGCTCCCCTACCCCTTGTAGCATAATATAACTTTTCTCTTAAATTAATATCTTCAATAGTATCAATAAAATCTTGCATTATATCATAATCATTTTTATAAAAATAATCAAACATATTAATTATATTATCATTAGCTTCATCTTCTTCTTTATATGTAGAATACTCTTTATTATAATCCCATTGCCATAATATCTCATTCGTTTCTTTATTAAAATAACAAGTACTAGAGATATCAACACTATCTAATGCATCTTTTATTTCAGATAATTTAATCATACTTCACCCTCCTTTAATTTAACTTAAATAAAACTCTCTATATAGGGATAAGTTATTTTTTTCTAAATTTAAACATTTATTTCTTGTTTATTATTCTATCATATGTTCTAGTTAATGTATAGCAATTTTTGTGCTTTCCAAATATTATCAAAAAAGAAGTCTATTGTTAATAAACTTTTCAAAGTAGTTATTATTGCTATAATACTTGGGATAATTCATCTTGCATAGCAGGTCTATTATGATATTTTTCTCTCATCTCTTCAAGTAATATACTATATTCATTATTACTATTTTTCATTTTCTTTATATGAAGCATATATCTTGCTAATTCACGATACATCTTTCTATTAAAAGCTTTGCTAGCGAAAGACTTACAACATTTCACATAAATACTTATTAGTTCTTTATTATATTTAGGTAAAAGGTACTCTTCATATCTCATAATAGTACTCATATCTTCATTTTTAATAGTATTAAAAATATCATCATACATTTTCTCTTCTATATAAATATTTAATAATTTATCTTCATAATAATGAAAACTTTCTTCTTTAGTAATTTTATTTATAATATTGTCTCTTTCTATTAACCAATCTTTGTTTGAATATAAATATTTTATCTTCTTATAAACATCAATACTGTACTTATCCAATTCATATAATAATTTATATAAAATATCTTTATATTCTTCCATCATATTTTCTTTCTGATATATATCAGATAGTTTATAGGCATAATCTCTATCATTAGTTTCTTTTAATCTAGTCTTTAATAAAGTAATAGCATCATTAACATTATCTTCATTCAAGTACTCTTCAACTAATTTTAAACATATACCTTTATCGCTAGAATATTTCTTTAATAGATTAATTATCTTTTCTTTAGACTCTTCTTTATTATATATATCTACCAAAATATCTACATAATATTTAGCATTCCAAAAATAATCTTTACTATGACCAACTTCTAGAGCATCTAATAGTCCTCCTTCTATTTCATCAAGATATATATTTCTTTCAACATATAAATCCAATAATGGATACAAATCAATTGCATAATTAGAAAGATATTCCGTCTTTGTCTCATTTAAAATATAATCTAAAATTTTCTTAGCTAAGGCATTTTCATTATGTAATATAGATTCAAGTATTCTTTCAATTATTTCTATGCATGAATCTGCTACTTCACCTGTAGATCCATTAGAGTCATCAATATCAGTATCAGGGATAGTTTCTAAAATAGTTCTAGCAACTTCAAATACTAAATCATATTCTCCATTATCAACTAATGTATTTATTTCATCAGTTATCTTATGCATATTTTTAGTATAATCCCATGACTCATAATAATCTATAAAACCATCACGACCAGCACTACATGCAATAGCATCATATATTTTCTTTTCATAGTCTTTAATCGTTAAACGAGGAAATGATTTATTAAATCTTAATCTAAACTTATCATAAATATTCTTATCTTCAGTTAATAATTCTACTAAGAAATCATCTAATTCAGTCTTATTGATATTTTTAAGACTATTTCTTATCTGTTTTTCTTTAGTAGTATAATTATTATTTTCATCTAAATTCTCATTTTCTAAATAATATAATAATGCTGCCATATGTTTACAATAATTTCCTTCACTTGCATAAGGGCAAGTACAGTCTCCATCTATAAATATACCATTATCTACTTCAACAGAAACATCATAAGCATCAGTTCCTAAGACTTTTGCTGTTATAATATTATCTTTAATTAAAACATCCTCTACTAAACCATCTTCATAGTATTCATAACCTCTTGATAATATTCTCGTATTAAAATCATCTTTAAAGTCTATCTCCATTGTTAACCACATCTTTTCTTAAACATAATTATCTATAATTTATCAGCTTATTAACCTTCAAATACTTTCACTAAATAGTCATAAGGATTATCAGTCTCTTTAAATCCTGTACTTTTATATAACTCTATTAGTTTTCTTTTTAGCTCTTTATTATCAATAATAATTTTTTCTCTCTTATCATCTTTTTCAAATGGTTGAGCATATAAAGCGACTATTCCAATATTTAATTTAGCAATGTACTTAATTATCTCTCCTATTTGATTAAGAATAAGTTTTGCATAACCTCTATTTCGATACTCGTTTTTCACATATAAACTATCTATGTAAAAAACGTTATCGCAAAAGTTTTGACTTTGATATTCATCTTTAATAAAGCCATTTCTATCAAACAAAATATTATATAGCTCACATGTATCTCCACTAATCATATCAAAAGCATCAAATATACTTTGGCCGTAATTATACATATACTCCATATCAAAAAAGTAGCCAAATAATGTTGCTATTACTTCCTGTTTTGAATCTTCTTCATTTGTTTTAACTAGTTTTACCATGACCGAGCAGTATGATAATTGTTCTGATGAATCACTAAAATTAATTCTTGTTGGATGCTTAAAGAGAGCTATCTCAGGATATCCAACCTCTACTTTTATTTCTAAAAAATCTTCTTCCATAACTATCTCCTTTACTTTTCCAATAACCAATCTATTATATTTTTATGAATAATACCATTCTGAGAAAAATCAAACTTATCCATAGAAATAACATATTTAGGGTAATTATCTTCAATTTTTTTATAAGCATCAAATTCTCTTTTAACTACTGATTCATCTGTTAAGATATATGCAACTTGAATATATATTTTTTCTTCAAATCTAGTAGCTATAAAGTCAATTTCTCCATTTTCTAAATTTCCAATATTTACATTATAACCTCTAGCAATAAGTTCATTATAAACAATGTTTTCTAGATAAGCACCTAACTGTTCTTTTTTTCCATCACTTAATATGTTAGTAAATCCTAAATCTGTTAAGTAATATTTATATTTCCCTGTAAGAATTCTTTTACCACGTATATCATATCTTTCTGCCTTAGAAACAAGGTTTGCTCTAACAATATAATCTAAATAATTATATAAGGTTTCTAAAGATACTCCTCTAGATTCACTTTCAAAATATTTTTTTAAACTTTCTGGAGAAAATGTCTGTGCTGGTGTTGTAAGTATATATGTAACTATTCTATTTAATAAATCAATGTCTTTTATATTAAATCTTTTAACTATATCTTTAATAACAATCGAATCATATATATCACTTAAATATGTCTTTTTAGAAGTATCATCACTTTGCATAAACCTCTGTGGCATTCCTCCCCATTTAATATAATCATTAAATGTCTCATCTAAATCACTTTTATCAGTTATATTTAATAGCTCACATACTTCACTAAATGTAAATGGAGTTATTTTAAAACTTACATATCTTCCTGCAATATGTGTAGCTAAATCACTTGATAATAAATCACTATTAGAACCAGTTATAAATATTGAAGTATTTTTCGT
>CAMMTE010000001.1:0-28551 GCA_946499755.1 uncultured Mycoplasmatota bacterium | reverse complement strand
TAAAGAGGTAGAAAAAAGAAGTTTTCTTACTGAGTTTTATGGCGAAAAGAGATTAGAGATACCATTAAGTAGTCATGCCACGTTAAAAGGTTTTATTGATAAGATACTCTTTAAATCATTTCATGATAAAACTTATTATGCTGTGTTTGATTATAAGACAGGTAGTGCCACACTAAACTTAGACTATTTAGATGAGGGACTATATTTACAACTACCTTTATATATTTATCTAATTAATAAAAGTAATTTGTTTTCTAATCCTACTTTTGTTGGCTTCTTTTATCAATACTTATTACAAAACTATAAAGATAAAGAAGAACAACTTAAGAATTTAAAACTAGTAGGTTATACTACTGATGATAAAGTAATACTTTCCTATTTAGATGAAGACTATGAGACTAATTCTTTTGTTAAAGGTTTAAGTGTAAAAAAAGATGGAGAGTTATCTAGTAGAAGTAAAGTATTAAGTGATAGTGAAGTAGAAGATATAATGAACTCTATTAATAAGGCTTTAGATAAATCTCTTAACATAATAGATAATAATCTCTTTGATATCGCTCCTAAAGTAATTAATAATAAAAATATTTCTTGCGAGTTTTGTCCCTTTAAAGAAGTATGTTTTGTAAGTCCTAGTGACTATGTTTATCTTGATAAGAAAGAAGGTGAAGAGAATGCCTAAGTTTACTGAAGATCAACAAAAAGCGATAGATTTAGAAGGTTCTAACATTTTAGTTAGTGCCGGAGCAGGGAGTGGTAAAACTGCTGTTTTAACCGAAAGAGTCTTAAGAAAAATAAAAGAAGGTACCCATATTAACGAACTTTTAATCTTAACATTTACTAATAAAGCTGCCCTTGAAATGAAAGAGCGGGTTAGAAAAAAACTTAAAGAAAATGAAATATTAGATGAGTTAGATTTACTTGATAGTAGTTATATCACCACCTTTGATGCTTATTCCCTTGCTTTAGTTAAAAAATATGCTGATACTATTCACTTATCAAGTAATATAACAATTGCCGAATCTAGTGTCTTAGAACTTGCTAAAAAAGAAATATTAGATGAGATATTTTCGGATTATTATGATAGATGTCCTAATGATTTTCTTAATTTAATTACTAAATTTTGTCTTAAAGATGATAAAACTCTTAAGAAAAGAATATTAGAACTTGATAGTAGTTTAGATTTAAAATTAGATAAAGAGGAATTTATTAATACTTATATCTCTAAATATTATAGTGATGAAGTAATAGATAAATATATAAATGAATATTTAGAACTTCTTAAGACTAAGAAGAATGAGATTATAAATCTATATGAAGAAGTTAGGGCTTTAACATCTAGTAAATATTTAGAACAGTTAGAAGAGGCGTTTTTACCTTTTATAAATGCTAGTACTTATGAAGAGTTAAGAAGAACTATTTTTACATCATTACCTAGAGCAAGAACAGGTGTAGATAGTGATTCTAAAGAGACTAGAGATAATTTAACAGCATTACTAAAAGAGTTTAAAGACTTAGTTATATATGAAAGTGTTGATGATATTAAAGTTAGTATTATTAAGACTAAAGAATATATCTCTTGTATTTTAGAACTAGTTAAAGAATTAGATAAGAGATTCACTCTATATAAGAGGCAAAATAACTACTATACTTTTATGGATATAGAGAAGCTTGCTATTAGTCTTGTCCGTGATAATTTAGAGATTAGAGAAGAAGTAAAGAATGGTTTTAAAGAAATATTAATTGATGAATATCAAGATACTAATGATATCCAAGAGACCTTTATTAGTTATATTAGTAAAGATAATGTCTATATGGTAGGCGATATTAAACAGTCTATTTATCGTTTCCGTAATGCTAATCCTTCTATTTTTAAAGATAAGTATGATAACTATAAGAAAGGTATTGGAGGTAGAGTAATAGACCTTGCTAAGAACTTTAGAAGTAGAAGAGAAGTCTTAGAAGATATTAATCTATTCTTTTCTCATATCATGGATGATTATTTAGGAGAAGCAGATTATAATAATGGTCACGCGATGGTCTTTGGTAATATGACTTATGAGACTAGTGCCAAAACTACTAATAATAATTACTTGGAGATATATACTTATGATGCTAAAGATAAGGAGTTTAGTAAACTAGAAAAAGAAGCCTTTATTATTGCAAATGATATTAAAGAAAAAGTTAATAGTAAGTACTTAGTCTATGATAAAGATGAAGATACTTTAAGAGAAATAGAGTATTGGGACTTTGTTATACTTTTAGATAGAGCGACTGATTTTACTACTTATAAACAAGTCTTTGAATATTTAGGACTACCTATTACTTTGTATGAAGATGAAAAGACTAGTGGTAGTACAGATTTATATTTATTAAAAAACTTCTTTATTATAGCAAAATCTATTATTGCTAACACTTATGATACTAAGTTTAGTCTAGCTTTCACTTCCATCGCTCGTAGTTTTCTTTTCTCTTATACAGATGATGAAATCTATCAGTGTTTAGTTAATAATACTTATAAAGAGACAAGTGTCTTTAAACTATTTAAGGAAATATTAGAAAATATTGATTTGTTAACACCAGTTACTTACTTAGAAAATGTTTTAGATAAACTAAATTATCTAGATAAACTTACTCTAATAGGTAATGTCGAGATTAATTCAAGTAGAATGGAATACTTCTATAACTTAATAACAAATCTTGAAAACAGTAATTTTACTATCCTTGATGTATGTGATTACTTAGAAAAAATTAATAATCTTAAGTTAGAGATAAAGCTTGCTATTAGTAAAGAAGATAGTAATAGTGTTAAGATTATGACTATTCATAAATCTAAAGGACTAGAATATCCTATCTGTTACTTTGCAGGATTTTATAAAGACTTTAATAAAGATGAGTATAAGAGTAATGTCTTATTTGATGAAGATTACGGTATCATTATAGATGAAGTAGATACTAATAATAAACTAATTACTAAGACTCTTTCCTTAGAGAAGTTAAAACAAAAAGATATTAGTGAAAAGATTAGACTTTTATATGTCGCTTTAACTCGTGCCAGAGAGAAAATGATTATAGTTATGTCTAATATCGAAAATGATAAAGAAATAGGTAGTGTTGTTAGTACTTATGATAGACTTAACTATACTAACTTTGCTAAGATGGTTATTAGTGTAGCCTCTCTATTTAAAAATAAAACTAAAGAAATAACTGATATTAAAGATATATCTAAAGCTTACTTAGAAGTTAAGAAGGTAGATTCTAAAATAAATAATAATATTAAAGAGTTAGAGATTATTCCTTCTATTTATGATAATAGTGTTTTAGAAAAAGAAACATATCATAAAGAAAGCGATGATATTAAAACTAATAATGAGTTGAAACTTCTAGAAGTAGGAAGAGTTGTTCATACTTTATTTGAAAGAATTGACTTTACTAATAATAAGTTACCTTATATAGAAGATAATTATTATAAAGATAAACTTACTAAGTTTCTTAATAGTAGTTTTATGAGACAATATAAAGACTATAAAAAATATCAAGAATATGAATTTATTTATGAAAATAGTAATAAAACTTATCATGGTAAAATAGACTTATTATTAGTAGGAGATAAAGAATCTATTATTATTGATTACAAATTAAAAAATACTAAAGATAAAGCTTATATAGACCAACTTAATGGCTATAAAGAAGTAATTAGTAATAAATTAAATCTACCAACTAGTTGTTATTTATATTCGATAATAGATGAAGTTTTCGAGAAAATTTGACAAATTGCTAATTTTGTAGTATAATACAAGCAACTTCAAGATATGGGGGTTTTAATAAAGGGGGTTTTACATATGGAGAAGTCATATATATTTGAGTATTTAGATGAGAATGATTTTAGAAAAAGAGAACGTTCTGTGAGAAAATATAATATGTTAGCTTATAAAAAACTAACATTTGAATATTATCCAGAATTAAGACGTGGTCATTTTTTAGGAGAAAAAGTAGGAGAAGACAAAAAGAATAATACTGTTAATTATGAATTAAAATTACCAACTGATGCATTATTTGCAAAAGTTCATGGAGAAATAAGAGTTCATTATACAGTTTATCTTGATAAGAATGTTATTTTATTAACAAATATTACTCCAGAAGGTATTTTAAATGAAGGTCATATGGCTGAATTATCTACTTATAAAGGAGTAATGATTTCTAAAACTCATCCTGAAAAAGATATGTTTAAAATCAACTTATTAAATATGCTAAACAAATAGTCATAGAAGCATGACTATTTTTTTTGCAAAAAGACTTGCAGAAGTTTAGAATTTATGCTAATATTAAATAGCAGTGATTGATCTGGACCCTTAGCTCAGTTGGTTAGAGCATCCGGCTCATAACCGGACGGTCGATGGTTCGAGTCCATCAGGGTCCACCATTATCATGCGGGTATGGCGGAATTGGCAGACGCGCTAGACTTAGGATCTAGTGTCTTAGACGTGCAGGTTCAACTCCTGTTACCCGCACCACTATAGAAATAGAGGCCTTGTTGGTCTTTTTTTGTATTTAAAAAAGTTGTTGTCTATTAATAATTATTTTCATTAAATTAATTCATATAAAATATATACATTTCTTAAATAGGTGATATAATAAAACCAAACAGGAGGCTTTTATGAAGAGTGAAAGAAAAAGAATGTCATTATTAGAAGACACATATGCATATTTTGGACGTTCAAGTGATGAAGAAAATGCTGAAGAATTTAAAAGGGAAGTAAAAGAATACATTAGAACAATAAAAGAGATAGTTGAAGCTGATTTTGAGAAGTTAACTGATAAAGAATTATACGAATTATTGACTAAAGTTTATGAAATCTATCTTGATGATAAAGATTATTTAGAAATGCTTTCTAAAAGATATAATAAAGAATATACTCTTTTTTATAGAATTCCTACTACTCTTACTTTTTATGATACAAAACAAGAAGGACATGGTAATAACTTTAGTTGGTGGCAACAACTTTATCAAGTTTATTATAATGTAGTAGCGACAAGTGATGTAAAATATGATTATAATAAAATATATACAAAAGATGAGATAAAAGAAATGGTAGAGACAAAGAATATTGTTATATTAAAACAAGAATCAGAAGAAATTATGGATAATCAAGAGTTTGAAAAAGAAGAATATGAAGAATTATCAATTTTAGATATTGATATTAATGATTATAGCAATAATTTATCTCAATTTATTATTAATAATTATCAATTATTTGGTGAACTATTAAGAAAAAAATTTACTAAGAAAAATGTTATTAATGATATGAAAAAATTAATAAATGACTTGAAAGATGATATAAATGCTATATTTTATTATGCTAATTCTAATGATACATTAAATTACAATATATCAAGAATATGTAAAGAATGGTTTGATACATCTAATGATAAAAAAGAATATGAAAGTCTTCAAAAGAAATTAAATTATGTAGATAAGAGAAAAAATAGTAATTGAATATATAAAAGAAATTTTCTACAATTTACCCGCACAGCTTCTGTATATAATCCTTATTTTATAAGGGTTTTTATTTTGTTTAAAAAAACCATAAAGATATGATACAATATACTTACTTGGAGGTATTGTTATGATTAGTAAAAAAGATTTGGAATGTATAAGGGATGACTTTAGTGATATAGATAATGAATATAAAAAAATAGAACAAGAAATATGGGGATTAGAAGAGGTTCCGATAGTAAAAAAATATTTAGGACTACAAAAAAAGAAAAGCGAATTAGCTACTAAAAGGAAAAACCTATATAGATTAATGAAATATGGTGAGTATGAAAACTGTGAGCACTTATGGGGTCTTTCTATGAATGAATATGGTGAATATGATTGTTTTTGTGTTAAATGTGGTATAAATGATAAAACCATGAAATTATCTAATAGAGGAAAAGAAGACAGTTTTTCTTTTGATGAGAGAGTTATGGCATCTGTTTTAGAAGAGCATGATTATAATGATGATTCTGATATAAATATAGTCTGTGATAGAGAACTTGCTATGGCTCTTTATAAAAAGATTAGAGAATATCATCCTGATATTGATGATAAAACAGTTATTAAGTATTTTGAGATAGCATTAGATGATATTAGAAATATAGAAGTAAGTGATGAAAGAAAGAAGAGTAGAGCGAAAAGATTAGGTTTAAGAAGAGATTTTAATAGGTGGAATTAATATGTAATTATATATTGAGAAAACGATTAAAATTATTAATGTTTTTTTATAACAACAAAAGCTCAAATTAATTTACCCTAGCATTATAAACCAATATATGGTACAATGAATACAAGGGAGGGTTATATATGAGTGAATTAGAGGAAGAATTAAAAGAAGTACAAGGAAAAAGAAAAAATATTAGTAAAGAGTTGCAAGCTTTAGAAGAAAGCGAAGTAGTTAAGAGATATCTTACTTTACAAGAACAACGTGAAAAAATTTATAAGGAAGAGAACGATTTATATCGAAAACTACGAATAGAACAATTTGATTCGTGTGACCATATTTTAGTATATACTGAAACAGTTAGTGAAGATTATGGTGGCCATACTTATAGAAGAAAAGGATGTATGAAATGCGGATTGAATGAAAATGTTAGGGATAGAGATATCAGTACTCTTTCTGAGGATCAAAAGATAATGCTTAGTTATTTACAAGGATTGAGTTTTGGTATTGAAAAAGGCATAGATACTGAACTTACTTGCAATTTAGATTTAGCAATATCTATATATTCTAAAATAAAAGAAGCTAAACCTGATATTGATGATGAACTTGCCGCTAAATATTTTAAAGTTGCCTTAGAAGATATTAGAAATAAAGAAACAAGTGATGAAAGAAAAGAAGATAGAACCAAGAAAATGTCACTTTGGTAATGTTGGAAGTTTTAATAATTGTTAAAATTAAATATAAAACATAATTTAGAAACTAATTTATAGTTTCTTCTTTTCATTTAAATTAATTTCCTGTATAATTATAGTAAATTTTCAAAAAGAGGAGGAAACATTATGAAAATTGGAATAATTGGTAGTGGAAATATGGGAAGCGCTATTATTAAAGGAATAGTTAATAATAATTTAACTGATAGTACTAATATTTATGTTTATGATAAAGATAGTACCAAGACTACTAAATTAAAAGAAGAATTAGGTATTAATGTTTCCCCGATAATTAAAGATTTAATAAATAATATAGATATTTTAATATTAGCAGTTAAACCTAATGTAAGTAGAGATATCTTTAAAGAAATAAAAGATTATGTAACTAATGAAGTAATTATTAGTATAATGGCAGGTATTACTATAAATACTATAGAAAACTCTTTAGAAAGTGATAAAAAAATAGTAAGAGTAATGCCTAATACTCCAGCTTTAGTAAATGAAGCAATGTCAGGATTTAGTATTAATAAAAATATTACAGATAAAGATTTAGAAGCAGTACAAGCTATTTTAAATAGTTTTGGTAAATCAGAACTTATTGATGAATCTTTAATGGATGTTGTAACAGGTATAAGTGGTTCATCTCCTGCATATGTTTTTATAATGATAGAAGCTATGGCAGATGCTGCTGTTAAAGAGGGGCTTTCTCGTGATAAAGCCTATAAATTCATCTCTCAAGCCATACTTGGTAGTGCTAAAATGGTAAGAGACTTACATATTCATCCTGGAGAATTAAAAGATATGGTTACATCCCCCGCAGGTACTACTATCGAAGGAGTTAAAGCTTTAGAAGAGAATAACTTTCGTTATGCTCTAATGGAAGCTGTAAAGAAAGCAACTAAAAGAAGTAGAGAATTAGGTAAAAAATAAATTAATAATTATAAGAGGAGATAATATGAAACATATAGATTATTGGTTTTCTCTTAAAAATAAAAAAAGAATTGTTATAAAAATAGGTTCATCATCTTTAATACATAAAAATACTGGAGCAATTAATTATAATAAAATAGAAAAATTAACAAGACTAATTTGTGATTTAAAAAATATGGGTAAAGAAGTAATATTAGTCTCATCAGGTGCAGTTGCTATTGGAAGAAAAGAACTTAAAATAAAAAAGAAACCCTTAACTTTAGACGAAAAACAAGCTTGCGCTGCTATAGGGCAAAGTACTTTGATGACTATATATGGCAAAATATTTAAAGAATATAATGAAAAAACAGCACAAATATTAATAACTAAAATTGGTTTACAAATGGATCATTGTTGTGAAAATATATCTAACACTATTGAAGCCTTATTAAAATTAGATACAGTTCCTATCGCTAATGAAAATGATACTGTCTCACCAGAAGAAATAGTATTTGGTGACAATGATACCTTATCAGCAATTATTTCTGTTCTAGCTAAAGCAGAACTATTAATCATTTTAACAGATATAGATGGCCTTTATACAGAAGATCCTCATCTTAATAAAAATGCTAAATTAATAGATACTGTTGTAGGTAAGAAGCCAAAACTATATAAGATCGCTACTAATACGACAAGTGATGTTGGAACAGGTGGAATGTATACAAAAATAAAAGCCTCAGAAATAGTTAATGATGCTGGTATTGATATGGTTGTTACTAATAGTAATAGACTTAATAATGTTTTAAGAATAGTTAATGGTAAAAGAAGTGGAACCTTATTTGTTGCAAAGAAACGAGAAAACTTTAAATTAGAAAAATATTTAAAATAGGAGAAAATTATGTTAGAGGAAATTGGAAGTAAAGTAAAAGAAGCTAGTAAAAGTATAGTTAATATAGATGAGAATCTAAAAGATAAAACACTTTTAGATCTAAGTAAAGCTTTATTAGATAATAAAAAAGAAATAATAGAAGCTAATGATATAGATATAAAAACTGTTAAAGAAAAAGGAATGAAAGAATCATTAATAGATCGTTTAAGACTAACTAATGATAGAATAGATAATATGGCTAAAGCTTTAGAGAAAATAGTTAAATTACCTACACCTATAGGTAAAACATATTATGGTAAAAGATTATCTAATGGACTAAATCTATATAAAGTATGTGTACCTTTAGGGGTAGTAGGAGTAATTTATGAATCACGTCCTAATGTAACAGTAGATGTCTTTAGTTTATGTTTTAAAACTAATAATGCTACAATATTAAAAGGTGGAAGTGATGCGATAAATTCTAATATTATTCTTGTAAAAACAATAAAAGATGTTTTAAAGAAAAATAATTTAGATGAAAATATTATCGCTTTAATAGAAGATGTAAAACGAGAAACTACTTTAGAATTTATGAAATTAAATCGTTATGTAGATGTTTTAATACCAAGAGGAGGTGCTTCTTTAATTAAAAGTGTTGTAAATAATAGTACTATTCCTGTAATTGAAACAGGTACTGGTAATTGTCATATTTATGTAGATAAAGATGCTAACTTTGATATGGCATTAAAAATAATAGAAAATGCTAAAACCTCTAGAGTAGGAGTATGTAATGCCTGTGAATCATTAGTTATAAATAAAGATATTTGTAAAGAGTTTATTCCTAAATTAGTAGAAGTATTAAAAAAACATAATGTTGAAATAAGAGGAGATGAAACGTCTAGAAAATATTCTAATTATATAAAAGAAGCTATAGAAGAAGATTATGCTAAAGAATATTTAGATTTAATTATTTCTATTAAAACCGTAGATAATGTAGATGAAGCGATTAATCATATTAATAAATATAGTACTAAACACTCAGAAGCGATTATTACTGAAAATTATACGACTGCTACTAAGTTTACTGACTTAGTTGATTCATCTTGTGTCTATGTTAATGCTTCTACAAGATTTACTGATGGAGAATGCTTTGGTTTTGGTGCAGAGATTGGTATATCTACTCAGAAATTACACGCAAGAGGCCCAATGGGACTTGATGAATTAACTACTTATAAATATATTATTAAAGGAGAAGGGCAAGTTAGATAGTATGAAAAGATTTAAAGCAACTAAAATAGCTAGTTTTTTAGGAATATTTTTTAATCTATTTCTTTTTATAATTAAATTCATCGCAGCATTTATAACTTCAAGTCAAGCGATGATAGCAGATGCAATTAATAGTTTAGGTGATATCTTCTCATCCCTAATGACTTTAATAGGTAATAAAATAGCAAGTAAACCGAAAGATGATGATCATAACTTAGGTCACGGTAAAGCAGAATATATTTATTCACTATTAATTAGTATTGTTATAATACTAGTAGCACTTACTTTATTTAAAGATTCATTTGAATCTATATTTAATAGAAGTAATTATACATTTTCATATATGTTAATAATAGTCTGCATTATTACTATCGTAGTTAAAATATCACTATTTATATACACTAATAAACTATCTAAGAGTTTAAATAGTCTATTATTAAAAGCTAACTCTAAAGATCATTTATATGATGCTATTATTACGATGATTAACCTTATATCAATATTTCTAACTAATATAGGTATCTATTTTATCGATGGAGTAGTAGGAGTCTTAATTTCCTTATGGATATTAGTTAGTGGTATTAAAATATTTAAAGAAAGTTATGATGTTTTAATGGATAAATCAATAGATGACATTACCAAAGAAAAAGTTTTAAATGTTGTAAAAAAATATAGTGAAGTAAAGAAGATAAATCATTTTAATGCCACCCCAGTAGGTTATAAATATCAAATATCATTTACAATCTTTGTTGATGGTAATATGTCTACATATGCTTCTCACGATATTGCTAATAAAATAGAACGTGAACTAGAACAATTTGATGAAATATATTTAACAGTAATACACGTTAATCCAATCTAGAAAGGAATTAATTATGGAAAATGTTGATTTATTTAAAGAATTAGAAACAGAAAGACTATATTTAAAAAAGATAGATGTAACTTATGCTAAAAATCTATATGATTATATTTATAGTGATATAGATTACTATAAATATTATTATTCATTACCCTTTGAAAATTTTGAAGAATATTATAAATTAGTTGAAAGCTATGATGATTATTATCTTAATGGTAACTACTTTAGATGGGGTTTAGTATTAAAAGAAACTAATGAGATGATAGGAATAGTACAGTTACATAGTAAAGATATGTTAAATGATGCTTGTAAATTAGGTTATATTCTAGGTAAAAACTATCAACATAATGGGTATATGGAAGAAGCATTAAATAAAATAATAGAGTTTTCTTTTAATAATTTACCAATTCATAGAATAGAAGCAGAGGTAGTTACAGATAATTTAAAATCTTTAAAATTAGTTAAGAAACTTAATATGACTTATGAAGGAATTAGAAAAGAGAGTTATAAATACCAAGATAGATATTATGATCAAGCACTTTTTTCTATTTTAAATAATTAAAAAGTATGATATAATCTACAAGTAGAAAGAAGGAATTATTATGGATAAAATATTTGTATTTGGGCATCGTAAACCTGATACAGATTCAGTTAGTGCAGCGATTAGTTATGCTAACTTAAAAAAAGAATTAGGTTTTAATACAGAACCAAGAATATTAAGTGCTATTAATAAAGAGACTAAATATGCCTTAGATTATTTTAAAGTAAAAGAACCAAAATACTTAAATGATGTAAAATTGCAATTAAAAGATGTTAATTATCATAAAGGTTATTTCTTAAATGAAAAAGAATCTACTTATGATAGTTATCTTTATATGTTAAAAGAAGGTCTTACTGGTGTACCTATTGTTGATGATAATAATATGTATAAAGGAATAGTTACTATTAAAGATTTAGCTCATGCTTTTATTGATACTAAAGTAGAACACTTAGATACTAGTTATAGTAATTTATTAGAAGTATTACATGGTAAAGAAATAAATAGAGTAGATGAAGAGATTAAAGGTAATATCCTTGCTGTCGCTTATCGTAGTACAACATTTATTACTAATGTAAAATTAACTCATGATGATATCTTAATAGTAGGAGATAGACATAGTATTATTGAATATGCTGTTAATTCTAAAGTTAAATTAATTATTCTATCAGGAGACTCTTATATTAAAGATGAACATATTAAAATTGCAAAAGAAAATGGGGTAAATATTATTAGAAGTAGTTATGATACTTATCATATCGCTAAATTAATTAGTCTTGCTAATTTTATTATGACTATGAAAAAATCTACTAAAGATAGTGTTTACTTTGATGAATTTACTTATGTTGATGATATCTTAGATATTAATAAAAAATTAAGACACACTAACTATCCTGTTGTAGATAGTAAAACTGGTAAATGTTTAGGACTTTTAAAAATTACTGATTTAGATTCTAAAAATCCTAAAAAAGTAATATTAGTAGATCACAATGAAAAGAAACAAAGTGCTGAAGGCTTAGACGAAGCGGAAATTATGGAAATAATAGATCATCATAATTTAGGTAGTATCACTACAAGTAACCCTATTAACTTTAGAAATATGGCTGTAGGTTCTAGTTGTACTATTGTTTATTCTCTATATAAAGAAAGAAATGTAGAAATACCTAAGAAAATAGCAGGTCTTATGTTATCAGGAATTGTATCAGATACTTTAATATTAAAGTCACCTACAACAACTGATATAGATAGAAAAGCCGTAGAAGAATTATCTAAAATCGCTGGTGTTAATTATGAAGAATATGGTCTTAACTTAATAAAAGCAGGAACTTCTTTAGATGGAATGGAACCTGTAGATGTCTTATATAATGACTTTAAATTATATACAGTAGATGATAAGACTTTAGGAATAGGACAATTCTTTACAACTAACTTTGATGAAATTTCTAAAGACTTAGAAAACTATTTATCTGTTTTAGATAAAGAAGCAGAAGCGAATAATTATAGTTTACTTGCTTTATATATTACAGATATTATTAAGAATGGTTCTTATGTTATTTATAACAGAAAAGCTAAAGACTTAATGGATCAAGCTTATGATATGGACTTTAAAGAAGGAGAATACTTACAAGATTGTGTATCTCGTAAGAAAAATGTTGTTCCTGTTCTAATGGCTAGTTTTGAAAAATAGTATAGTGTTGACTATACTTTTTTCTTTACTTGTTTTATAATATTTTATTAAAAAGAGGTGTAAAATGAAAGAAGGATTAACTTATAAAGATGTGTTGGATTTAATTTTAGATAAACCACGTTATGAAATTTATAAAGCTAACCTTGATAGACAAAAACGATTTAAACTCTTAGAAGAAAATAGAGCAGATATTGAAATATATAAATATTTAAAGGAAAAATTAGAGAATTTAACAATAGAAGTTTGTGGTGATTATAAAGGTAAAGTCCTAGATTTAATGAAAAATAGAGGTCTAGAAGGATGGTGTTGGCAAACTACAGAAAGTTCTATAGTTTTTCTAAATAATGACGACTATATAGAAAGAGGTAATTTAAAACTCGATAATCTCAGTGATTATTGGCATGCTTGGATTAATTTTAAATATAAAGATAGAGAATATACTTTTGATCCTTGCCTAGATTTTTTGTGTGATAAAAAATTATATCAAGAAACCTTTGAAACAGAAGTAAAAGGAATAGTAACAGCAGATGTTGCAAGAGATGAATTAATAGAATTTTAAATCCTAAACCTAAAAGAACAACTAATTCTTATAGTTCTAAAATTGCTAATGATTTTATGAAAAATATTTTAGTGATGCTTTAGAACGAACAAAATATGAGATTCACATTTCAGGTAATGATGATGTTACAACACCAATGTATCGTAATAATACTGGATATACTACAGATATTGATAATAGTAAAATTAAGACATTAGTTGCTCATTATTACTTAGGTGGTTAGTGTTTAGATGTGTCTAATTGTTTTTCTAGTCCTTTAAATTATTTCTTTTTAATGCTATACTTATTAAGTAGAAAAGAGGTTAGATTTATGCAAGATATTATTAATACAATTATTTTAGGAATTATACAAGGAATAGCAGAGTTCCTTCCAATTTCAAGTAGTGCTCACTTAATAATCTTTAGAGATTTATTTGGAATAGGAGCATCAATGTCATCTAAAATTGACTTATGTTTTGATTTAGCACTACACGTTGGTACTCTTTTAGCTATTGCCGTATTTTTCTTTAAAGACTTTTTAAATATGGTAATAAAAGGAGTTACTAAAGGTGTTAAAACAAGTGATGGTAAGTTATTTTGGCAAATAGTTGTTGCAACTATTCCTGCTGCTATCGTTGGAGTTTTATTTGAAGATGTAATAGAAAAAGCTATTAGAACTAATTATATCTTAATCGCTTGTGCTCTAATAGTTATGGGTGTAATTATTTATTTAGTAGATAAAAAAAGTAAAGAAGAAAAAAATACTAAAGAAATATCTTTTAAAGATGCTATTTTAATAGGTTGTTCGCAAGTATTTGCCCTAATACCAGGTTTTTCTCGTAGTGGTACAACAATCGCTTGTGCTAGAGCTCTAAAAGTTGATAGAGAATCCTCTGCTAAATTTTCTTTCTATCTATCTGCACCTGTTGTTTTAGGCGCTGCTACTTTGCAACTATTAGATAGTGGTACTATTAGTTTAATAATAGATAATGCTTTTATCTTTATATTAGGTATTGTAATATCATTTATTACTGGTTTAATTTGTATTAAATTCTTATTACAATATTTAAGAGGCCATGACTTTAAACTATTTATGATATATCGTATTATCTTAGCTTTAATAGTTATTATAACTGTAATACTTTAAATTTTAAGGAGGGAACACTATGCTAGATAAGTCATTTGTGGAAGTAACTAACAACATTAAAAGTGCAATAACTAAAACACAATTAGAGATTATGATAAATGCTAATAATAAGTTAGTAAATCTTTATTATAGTATAGGTAAAACATTAGAAGAAAATAGCAAATGGGGAAATAAATTTATTGATAATGTCGCTAAAGAACTAAAAATAACATTTCCTAATTTAAAAGGTTTTTCTGTTCGTAATTTAAAGTATATGAAAGCGTTTTATAACGAGTATAAAGATGATGATGAATTTGTGCAACTGGTTGCACAAATACCATGGAAACACAATATTCTCTTAATTCAAAAAAGTTAAAAATATAAAACATAATAATTTTAAAATAAAATAGTGATCTTGCTAATAATATTATGAAAGAGCCCTATGTTTTCGATTTAATTGAATTAACTGAAGACTATAAGGAAAAAGAATTAGAATATAAAATGCTAGAATGCTTAAAAATAGATGAGGAGTGATAACTTATGAGTAACACACTAGCTTTATTTATAACATTTCTTTTAGGAGTATTTATCTTAATAGGAACAATTATCTCCTTTTTTATAAGAAAACAAGGAAAAGTCCTAGACTTTATCTTTGCTTTTGCTCTATCTTTATTAACTATGTTAATAATATTAGATTTACTTCCAGAAATAATAGAACATTTAGGGATTACTTATATCTATTTATTCCTATTATTTGGTATGTTAGGTCTATTAGTATTTAAAGTAATAGATGATTTTATTCCTCTTCATGAAGATCATAAACTAACTAAAAATGAAGTTAAAAAAAATTATGTTCATATTGGTTTACTTGCTACCATTGCTTTAATTATTCATAATATAGTTGAAGGTATGGCTATCTACCTATCAGCTTGTAATGATATTTCTTTAGGTCTTATTATGAGTATAGGAGTAGGACTACATAATATTCCTTTAGGTATTATTATAACTACTACATTAAGAGCAAGTGATGCTAAAAGTAAAGATTATCTTATTCTTTTAGGAAGTCTATTCTTATCAAGCTTTGTCGGAGGACTTATCCCATATTTATTAAATTTAAATACTGTAAGTGATACAGTTATAGGTTCTCTTCTTTCACTTACTTTAGGAATGCTTCTATATATAATTATCTTTGAATTATGGCCTAAAGTAATAAAATCTAAAAATAAAAAAATAACTATAATAGGTCTTATTACAGGAGTTATACTTTTATTACTTAGTTTATTAATTTAAGGGGGAGTTTTATGTTAGATAAAATACTATATCTATTCTTATCATTTATGATTTATTCTTTTTTAGGATATATTATTGAAATAACTAACTGTTCTTTAAGAGAAAAGAAATTAGTTTTAAATAGAGGTTTCTTTTTGGGACCATATTTACCTATATATGGTATCTCTTGTCTTTTAATGGAACTATTTATTCTAAGATATAAAAATGATTTATTTACAGTCTTTGTCATGAGTGCTTTTATCTCTACAACTCTAGAATATATTACTAGTTATATCTTAGAGAAAATCTTTAAAGCTAGATGGTGGGATTATTCTGATCGTAAATTTAATATAGAAGGAAGAGTCTGTCTATTTAATGCCTTTTTATTTGGTTTAGGAGGCATCGCTTTTGTTTACATACTAAATCCTTTAGTTACAACTATTATAAACATTCTTCCTCATTTAGCTTTTAGAATAGTATCAATTATTCTTTTAATTATCTTCTTAACAGATGTAATTATTACTATAACAACTCTTTGTCAAGTAAAAATATCTACATTAAAGTTTAAGAGTAAAGATGTAACAATGGAACTTACTAAAA
This sequence comes from uncultured Mycoplasmatota bacterium, assembly GCA_946499755.1. Lineage (GTDB taxonomy): Bacteria > Bacillota_I > Bacilli_A > RF39 > UBA660 > Onthousia. The sequence continues at coordinate 11,981 of CAMMTE010000001.1, read as the reverse complement.
TAATAAGAAATGAATTAAAGTCAAGAAAAATTAAGACTAACTTCTTTGTTCGTCATATGTTAAATGCTTTCCCTAAAATAGATATAAAAGGAACAAATTCTTTAAGTATTTTAAAAAAATATGCTATAAAGAAGAAAAAATAATTGTAAAGTTTTGTAGATACTATATGTCATAAAAAATAAATAGTTTAAAATATGTTATAATTTAGAAAGAGGGATCATAATGAAAATAAAAAAAGATATTAATAAAAACATTTTTAGAGCTTATGATATTAGAGGTGTAGTACCAACAGATATAGATGTCGATACTTCCTATACTATCGGTCTTGCTTTTGGTAGTAAACTAAAAGAATTGGGTAAAGTTAAGTGTGTTGTTGGTCATGATAATAGAATATCTTCTCCTGATTTGCATCAAGCCTTAATTCAAGGATTAATTGAAACAGGTATTAATGTCTATGATTTATCTTTAACAACTACTCCTATGTATTATTATGCTTGTATAGATCTTAATATTGATTCTGGTATTATGATAACTGCTAGTCATAATCCTAAAGATGAAAATGGTTTTAAAATTGCTTTTTCTAATTTTGATAATGCTAAAGGAAAAGAGATAACTGATTTCTATGATTATATAGAAAAAGGAAACTTTGTAACTGGTAAAGGCTCTATTACTAAATGTGATGTTAAAGCTGATTACTTTAAAGCTCTTTTAGATAATTTATCTTTTGGTAATAGAAAAGTTAAAGTAGTATTAGATCCAGGTAATGGGACAACTTCTATTCTTTTAGATGACCTATTTAAAAATGTTCCTGTTAGTTACAAAATAATTAATGGTGAAAGCGATGGAACATTTCCTAATCATCATCCTGATCCATCTATTGAAAGTAATTTAGAAGAATTAAAAAGAGTAGTTAAAAATACTAAAGCCGATGTTGGTCTTGCTTTTGATGGTGATGGTGATAGAGTAGGAGTTATTTCTAGTATGGGAGAATTTATTCCTATTGATTATTATATGATTATAATAATTAGAGATATCATTAATAAAGTTAATAATAAAACATTTTTATACGATGTTAAATGTAGTAAGAGCCTAGAAGATGAAATTATTAAACTAGGAGGAACACCTTGCTGTTATAGAACAGGTAACTCTTATACTAAAGCGAAAGTAAAAGAATTAGATCTTGCTTTTGGGGGAGAATTATCAGGTCATGTTTATTTTAGAGATAAATTCTTAGGCTTTGATAGTGGTATTTATGCAGGGCTTAGATTATTAGAGATACTATCTAATACCAATAAGTCAGTAGATGAATTATTAGATGGTATTAATAGATATTATTCTACACCTGAGACTAAATATAAATCTACTGATGAGTTAAAATATGAAGTAGTTAAAAAAATAGAAGATTATTGTAAAGAAAAGAATTATTCTTATAATAATATAGATGGTGTTAGAGTAACATTTCCTGATGGTTGGGCTAGTGTAAGAGCTAGTAATACAGGACCTAATATTACCGGTAGATATGAAGCGGTTAATAATGAGAGATTACAAGAAATAAAATTAGAATTTGAAAGTTTAATTACTAAATATAACAAATAAACATATCTTATACTAGGAAGGATGAATAAAATGAAGATAGTTATTACAGCAGGAGGAACTGGTGGACATATATTTCCCGCTTTAGCATTAATCTCTAAGCTTAAGGAAAAAGATAAAGATGTAGATATTCTTTATATTGGTACAACTGATAGAATGGAAAAAGATATTATTCCTAAACAAAATATAAATTATGTTGGTATTAAAATGATAGGTTTAAACCGTAAGAATCCTTTTAAAAATATTGAAGTAATGAAAACATATTATAGAGCTTGTAAGAAAGCGAAAGAAGAATTATCTAAGTTTAAACCAGATGTCGTTATTGGCTTTGGTGGTTATATATCAGCACCAGTTATTTATTCTGCTTCTAAACTTAAAATAAAAACTATTATTCACGAACAAAATTCTATTCCTGGTGTTTCTAATAAATTCTTATCTCGCTATGTAGATAAAATATTAGTGTCTTTCAAAGAAAGTAGTGAATACTTTCCTAAAGATAAAGTAATATATACAGGAAATCCTAGAAGTGAACAAATAAAAGACATTAAAAAAGTATCTAAGACATCTTTAGGTTTTATTAAAGATTTACCTTTAGTAATTATAGTAATGGGGTCTCTTGGTTCTTTAACTATGACTAATAAATTAAAAGAAATATTACCACTATTTAATAATAAAAACTATCAAGTATTATTAATAACAGGTAAGAACTATTATGACGATTATAAAGATATAAAACTAAGTAATAATGTAAAACTATTACCTTTCTATGATAATTTAATCGCTCTTATGAAAGATGCAGATTTAATGATTACTAGAAGTGGAGCATCTACTATCTCAGAGCTTACTAGTATAGGTTTACCTGCTATTATGGTACCTAGTCCATATGTTACTAATAATCATCAATATAAGAATGCAAAAGCTTTAGGTAAGGGTGTAGAAATACTAGAAGAAGAGAACTTTAGTAAAGATACTTTAATACCTTTAGTAGATAAATTAATTAATGATAAAAAGAAATTAAATAGTATGAGCAAAGAATTATTAAAAATGAAGATAAGTGATAGTGCTAGTAAAATATATGATGTAATTTTAGATGTAGTAGGGGATGAATAAGATGAAAGAATTTTTAAATGAAGTAGAATCTAATGATATAGGAAAAATAGTTAAAGATGTTTTTATAAGTAAATATACTACTTATAAAGTAGGAGGACTTGTAAGAGCGATTATTTATCCTAAGACTATAGAAAAGTTAGTACTATTATGTAAATTGATAAAAAAATATAATATTAAATATAAAATATTAGGTAATGGAAGTAATTTATTATTTAGTGATAAGACTTATGAAGGAGTTTTAATTAAGTTAGATGAATTTAATAAAATAGAATTTTATGATAATAAAATAATCTGTGGAGCGGGAGCATCTTTAATGAAGGTAGCTAGAGAATCTATTAAAAGAGGTTTAGCAGGCTTAGAATTTGCAACAGGTATACCAGGTACTATTGGTGGTGCTATTTATATGAATGCAGGAGCTTATAAGAGTGATATGGGTTATGTTACAAGAAGTGTTAAAGTCTTAACAGATGATTTTAAGATTATTACTTTAACTAATGAAGAGATGGATTTTCACTATCGTAGTAGTTTCTTGCAGACTCATCCAAATTACATCTGTTTAGAAGCAACTATAAGACTTGAAAAAGGCGATAAAAGTGCTTTAGAAGAAGTAGTTAAAGATAGAAAGCAAAGAAGAATGAAATCACAACCTCTAAATTATCCAAGTGCTGGTAGTGTCTTTAGAAATCCACCTAATGCTGATCCTTCTGGTAAGTTAATAGAAGATATTGGACTTAAAGGATTAACTAAAGGAGGAGCAGAAGTTAGTGAAGTTCATGCTAACTTTATAATTAATAAAAATAATGCTAGTGCTAAAGATATACATGATTTAATTTTATTTGTAAAAGACGCCGTAAAAGATCATTATGGTATAGATTTAAAAATAGAACAAGAATTTGTTAATTGGGAGTAGATATGGCTAAAGTAATTAAAAAGAAAAAATTAAGACTATTACCATTTCTTATCTTTATCTTAGTAATAGCAATTATTGTCTTTGTTGTATTATTTTTATTAGATACTAAAGTAGAAAATATTATAATTACTGGTAATGATATTATATCTGATGAAGAAATAATTAATAGAGCAGGACTTACTAATTATCCAAGTTTCTATAAGACAAGTACTAGAACAATAGAAAAGAAAATAAAAGAAAATCCTTTAGTAAAAAGTGTAGATGTAAATAGAGATTTCTATCATATTTTTGATATTGAAATAGAAGAATATGAAATACTATATAAAAGAGAAGATAATGGTAAATACGTATTAGAAAGTAAAGAAGAAATAACTTTAGATAATGATATACCATATATGATTCCAAGATTAATTAATGAAATACCTAATAATAAAATAAATAGTTTTATTAAATATTATAAAAGAATAGATAAAGATATAAGAGAAGAAATTAGTGAAATTAAATATGATCCTAATGATTATGATAAAGATAGATTTTTATTATATATGGATGATGGAAATAGTGTTTATTTAACTATTACTAAATTTGAAAGATTAGACTATTATAATGAAGTACTACCACAATTAGATGGCAGAAAAGGTTATTTATATTTAGATTCTGGAAATCATTTTCAGATTATGCAATAAATAAAGAAGCAGTTATGCTTCTTTATTTATTATTTCTAATTCTTCTACACTTAAACCAGTATTTTTAGATACTACTTCTATAGGTATACCATCTTTAAGGAAATTTTTAGCAATAGAAAGTTTTTCTGCTCTAGCACCATCTGCTTTACCATCATCATAACCCCAATTACGAGCAGTATTAATCATTCTTTTCTGCATTGCCTCATTATCATAGACTACTCCAAATTCATCATCAATCCCTAGTCTTTCTAATTCATCCACAATCTTTAATGCCTCCTTATCATCTCCTGCTATTTCTCTTAACTCTTCATAAGAATTAGCAGTAAATAAAGATAGATATGCTTCTTCTTTATTGTCTCCATTATATCTTATTCCTTTGTAATTTTCAAGATACACTTCGTGTATTTCAAAATCTTTTATTTCTCTATTAGTTACCTTATCCATTAAATAAAATGAACCTTTACTGACATAAGGATGCTTTTCTTTATTAAAGTTTATTTGAATGACTTTCTTCTTCTTAATATCTTCACCACTATTTAGACCTTTAGCAAGTAAACCATATACATATAATCTATCTTTATACTTTGTCTCTTCACTAGGAAACTGATTCATCTCTATTGATATAATTATATCAACTAAATCACTTACTAATAATATATCAAGCCGATAATCACGTTTTTCATTACCACTGTTTAACTCCGTATCATATAATTTAAAATCATTAATATCCATATTTATAATAGGTTTAATAATAGTATTAAAGAATTCTTTATAGTCTTCTATTTTAAAGAAATGTTTAAAGGTAGTGTCACTTAAAAGACTAATAAATTTCTTTTCTTCTTGTTTCATTAATTACTCCAAAAATTTTAATATTTCTACGTAGATGCCTACACTCTAACATAGGGGAAAAAGTAATGCAAACAAGCAATTTTTAAAATTCATATAAATTTTATTTTTTTACATAACTATAAATATTGCTTGCATTGTCCTTATATTTGGTGATATCATTTTATTATAAGATTAGAGTATTAAGAATAGAAATAGTTATATACTAATTATTAGGAGTGAATTAAGATATGGAAAAAGATAACGATAAAAAGAAAAAGGTAACAGTAATAGTTATAAGTATATTAATAGTAATAATTCTATTACTTGCACTTACATATGCATACTTTTCTACACAATTATCTGGTAAAGATCAAATAGTAAAAGTAGGAGAGTTAGAATTAGTATTAGATGAAACAAGTGAAGGGATAAGTTTAGATAATGCAGTAGGTATAAGTGATAGTAAAGGTATGTCTTTAGATGGATCAACATTTGAATTAAGAAATAATGGGAATAAAGCAGTAGATTATACAATTTATTTAGATGATAATACAATAAGTGATACTGATACAAGAATAGATGATAAGTATTTAAAGTATAATTTAAATAAGAATGGAACTGACAGTGGAGCGACACTTTTAACTAAGACAGGAACTAACCCTAATAGAGTCTTAGATAGTGGAACTATAGAAGGAGGAGGAACTAATAAATATAGTTTAAATCTCTGGATAACAGATGAAGTAGATGGAAATTATTCAGGTCAAGTATTTAGTGGTAAGTTAAGAGTAGAAGTATCTCAAGAAAGACCAACAGTAGCAGAAACATTGTTAGCAAATATACCTAAAGATAATCTTTATGATGATGGGATAGATACATTTATAACTGGAGAAGATCCTAATAATTATATATGGTATAGTGGAAAATTATGGAGAGCAGTATCTGTTAATAAAGAAGCGAATACTACTAAGTTAGTAACACAGTGGAATATAAGTGCAATTAACTATAATCCTGATAATCAAACTAATTTTGAAGGAAGTTATATGGAAGAATGGTTAAATGATACAAGTGTTGATGGCTTTTTGGGTAATTTAAGAAATTATGGGGACTTTATAGTAACAGATGCAGTATGGGATGCTACATTAGATGCCACTAGTCTAGGAAGTATAACAAGACCAAATGGAACAACAACAGTAAGCAAAGCCGTGGGGCTTTTAAATATATATGAATATCAGACAAGTTATACAGGAACTACATATGGTAATGGTTATTTAAATAATGGTCTTACTTGGTGGACTTTAACACCATATAGTTCGTCTGACGTGCGTGGCGTGAGCGGCTATGGCGTTGCGTACAACAAAACTCCGGCCGATTCGTACGGTGTCCGGCCATCAATAAATCTAAAATCTAGCGTTCGTATCGTAGATGGTAATGGAACAATAGAAAATCCCTATCGCTTAGAAGGAGATAATGATACAAGTCTATCAGGTACATTACTTTCAAGTAGATATAGTGGTGAGTATGTAAGATTTGGAAATGATGAGAATAATCTATATAGAATAGTAAGTCATGAGACTTTAGGTTTGACTAAGATAACTAGTGCTGAACCCCTAAAAAATTCTGGAACATTTATAATAAGTGCATTTGGAGATACAACTACATTTTCAAGTACAAATACAATTGGAACATTTTTAAATGGGGAATATCTAACTAATTATGTAGGAAATGCTTATAGTGATATGATAGAAGATAGTACAACTTGGTATCTAGGAACAGTAGGAAGTAGTGATTCATATAAACTAGCCAAATATACAGATACTAATATGAGTAGTACAGTTTCTACTACTACAAATGCTAAAGTAGGATTACTAAGGTTTGGAGAATTAATGGCGGGACAATTTGAAAGATATGCCGTAAAAGGTAGCTATTCAAGTACAGGGTTAACAACTAATTATTGGACCTTAACACCATATAGTTCGTCTTACGTGCGTTACGTGTACTACGATGGCATTGCGTACTACAGCGCTCCGACCATTTCGGGCGGTGTCCGGCCATCCATAAATCTAAAATCCAATGTAGTAATAACAGGAGGGGATGGAACTAAAACTGATCCATTTATTCTTGGAACTAAGTAGCTAAATTACTTAGTTCTTTTTGTATCAATTTATATTTATTGTTAATACTATTAATATAATTTACAGTATTAAATTAATATGCTAAAATAAAGGACAAGGAGGAATACTATGTTTCGTAAAAATAATAAAAATAGTGAATTAGATTATAATGCTATTAATTCATTCTTTAATACTTCTAATAACATCTTAAAGTTTGTAGGAGTATTAGTAATAATTCTTGTAGTATTAGTAGGTACTTACTTAATTAAAGAATGGAATATACTTGGTATTATAGGTACTATCTTATCAATAATATCACCAGTCTTTATTGGTTTTGTTATCGCTTGGTTACTTGATCCTATCGCTACTAAGTTTTCTACTAAAATGCCAAGAGTTCTCGCCTGTATCCTAACATACTTAATTATCTTTGGTGGACTTATTTTAATAATATCATTTACTGTACCAACTTTTTCTAGTGGTATTTCTGATATTGTTTCTGTTGTTCCAGATATCGTTGATAATGCTCAAGACTTTGTAAGTGATGCTATAGAAGGATTAGGAGATAGTAAAGAACTTGAAGATTATAAAGATACTATTTTAGAAAAAATAGAAGAGACAGGTGCATCTATTGCAAGCGCACTACCTAATACTATTTGGAATTTTGGTAAAGGCTTTGTAAATGGTGCTGCTAATATTGTTTTAGGTATTATGATAGGGTTCTACTTATTATTCGATTTTCGTAAATTTCAAGGACATTTATTAAGTCTTATTCCTAAAAAATGGCATATGAATACTAAAGACTTAATGAGTAGAGTAAATGGTAAATTAAGAAGTTATGTTGGCGGAGTACTACTTATTTGCTTCCTTGTCTTTGTAACTCAGTCTATTGGCTTCTCTTTAGCAGGACTTTCCGCTCCATTCTTATTTGCCTTGTTCTGTGCTATTACCGATATAATTCCATATATTGGTCCATGGATTGGAGGTGCTCCTGCTGTAATAGTAGGCTTTACAATTGATCCGATGGTAGGAGTATTCTGTTTAGTATCAGTACTTATCTGTCAACTATTAGAAAACAATTTCTATCAACCATTAATTATGGGTAAAACCATGAAATTACATCCTGTTACAATTATGCTTGGACTCTTGATTTTTAATTATTTCTTTGGTATGATAGGAATGATAGTTGCAACACCTGTGATCGCTACTTTAAAAATAATATTTGAATTTATTTTAGAGAATACAACTCTTGGCGAAAAGTTTAATGACTATCAAAATAATAATAAGAAAACGTATGAGAAAAAAAGTACAAAAGAAGATATTGTTAAAGAGAGTTAATGTTTGGTGCAAATTAACCTTTATCCTTTTGGAAAGCTATTTCTTTAGTTTTGTAGGGAGACCTTTATCTTTAATTAAGACCGAAGTAGGATGGTACCGTGTATAAATTTATATGCTCCTACATAGGTCTTTTTTATGTAATAAGGAGTTGGTAAGTGATGAAAATATTTTTATTAGCAGGAAAAGCTGGTTGTGGTAAAGACTTAATGGGAAGTTATATGAAAAATAGATTTGATTATATGGGAGAAGATGCTTGTATTCTTCATATAACAACCCCTTTATATGAATATGCTAAAAACTATTTTAGTTGGGATGGTGATATGAAAGATAAACCTAGAGAATTCTTACAAGAGATGGGAATTGAAGTAATAAAAAATAAACTAGGTAAGAAATTCTTTCTAATAGATAGATTATGTGAAGATATAGATATATTAAAACATTACTTTGATGTCTTTATAATTACTGATGGGAGACTAATAGATGAATTTGATGAGTTAAAGAAACGTTTTAAAAGTAATATTAAAATAATTCATATTATAAGAGAAAACTGTAATAATAATCTATCAGAGAAAGAAAAGAATCATGTTACTGAGATGGAAGCAGATTTATATAATAATTATGATTATACTGTTAATAATACATCAAAAGAAGAGTTATATAAACAAGCAGATAAGATAATAAAGGAAAGTGAGGTTGAATATTTATATGAATAAATTAATCGCTGTAGTTGGTATGAGTGGTAGTGGTAAAAGTGTTGCAACTACTTATTTAGAAGAGAAAGGTTATACTAAAATATATTTTGGAGGAGTTATCTATGATAAAATGAAAGAAGAAGGAATAGAAATAACTCCTGATAATGAAAAAAAATTACGTGAAAGCTTGCGAAAAGAACATGGTATGGGTGTTATCGCCAAAATTTTACTTCCTAAAATAGAAGAAGCTTATAAAAATGGTGATACTGTCTTAGATGGTTTATATTCTTGGGATGAGTATTTAATACTTAAAGAAAAATTTACTAACTTAAAAATGATTTGTATTTGTTGTGATAAAAAAATCAGATATGAAAGAGTAAGTAAAAGAAAAATAAGGCCACTTAATAATGAAGAAATAATAAAAAGAGATGTCGCTGAGATTGAAAACTCTGCTAAAGGTGGTCCTATCGCTTATGCTGATTATTATATTTTAAATAATGGTGATCTTACTAATTATTATAATAGATTAGAAGAAATACTTAGAGAAATAGAACAAGAAGGAGAGAAGTAATATGAGATATATGACTAGTAATGAAATTAGAAAGATGTGGGTTAAATACTTTGAAGAACATGGACATAAGTATGTTAAATCAGCACCTCTTATTCCTATTAATGATGATTCCTTACTTTGGATAAATGCAGGTGTTACCCCATTAAAAAAATATTTTGATGGTAGTGTTACTCCAGAATCACGTAGAATTGTTAATATTCAAAAATGTATTAGAACTAATGATATAGAAAATGTTGGTATAACTAAAAGACATCAAACATTCTTTGAGATGATGGGCAACTTTTCTATAGGTGATTACTTTAAAGATGAAGCGATTGAATTTGCTTTTGAACTTCTAACAGGTAAAAAATGGTTTGATATACCTATAGAAAAACTATATGTTACTGTTTATACCGACGATAATGATGCTTATAATAAATGGGTTGAATTAGGTATGCCTAAAGACCATATTGTAAGACTTGAAGGTAACTTCTGGGAAATAGGAGAAGGACCATGTGGACCTGATAGTGAAATATTTTATGATCAGGGAGAAAGTTTTGATAAAGATGGTGATGCTTGGGATAAATTTATTAAAGATGAAGATCAAGATCGTTATGTAGAGATTTGGAATAATGTCTTTAGTCAATTTAATTCTAAAGAAGGGGTACCTCGTTCTAAATATAAAGAATTACCTCATAAAAATATCGATACTGGTGCAGGGCTTGAACGTTGGGCTTGTATCTTTCAAAATGCTGATTCTAACTTTGAAACAGATTTATTTATGCCAATAATTGAAAAAATTGAAGAACTAAGTGGAGTTTTATATAATGGTGAACCAGCATTTAAAGTTATCGCTGATCATATGAAAGCGGTTACTTTCGCTCTTACAGATGGTGCTAGTTTTGGTAATACAGGTAGAGATTATGTCTTAAGAAGATTAGTTAGAAGAAGTGTTAGATTTGGTCGTAAATTAGGTTTCAAAGAACCATTCCTTTATAAACTAGTTCCTACTGTTGTAAAAGTTATGGGTGAAGCATATCCTGAATTAAAACAAAAATCAGGTGATGTCGCTGTCTATATCTTAGATGAAGAGAAATTATTCTTAAATACTTTAGAAGATGGAGAAAGACGTCTTAAAGAATTAATGAAAGATGATAATGATAAAGTAATAGGTGGTTATGATGCCTTTAAACTATACGATACTTTTGGATTTCCATTAGAATTAACAGAAGAAATAGCATTAGAAAGTGGCTTTACTGTTAATCGTGAAGAATTCTATCAATATATGGAAAAACAAAGAGAAACTGCTAAGAAAGCCTCACGTACTAAAACATCTATGGCTAGTCAAAAGAAAGTCTTAATGGACTTTACTAAACCATCTACCTTTGTCTATGGCCTATATCGTCTAAAGAGTAGTGTTCTTGCTATAGTAAGTAAAGATAGTCTTGAAAAAACACTTGATCATGATGGCTATATTATCTTAAAGCGAACTTGTTTCTATTATGAATCTGGTGGTCAAGTATCTGATACTGGTATGATTGTTGGTAAAAACTTTAAAGCAAGAGTAGTAGATGTCTTTAAAGGTCCTAATGGACAACATGTCCATAAAATAAAACTATTAGATGGTAAAATAACTGTTAATGATGAAGTAGAAGTAATTATAGATAAACAAAGAAGAAAAGAAATAGAAGCGAATCACTCAAGTGTTCACATTCTTCAATATTGCTTACAACAAGTAGTTGATAAAAACATAAGACAAGCAGGTAGTTATGTAGATGAATTTAAACTTAGATTTGACTTTACTTGTCCATCTAAAATAAGTGATGAAGAAATAGTTAAAACCGAAGAGATGGTAAATAATATAATTAAAAAAGGAGTTATAACATCTACTGAAGTAATGCCTCTTGATAAAGCGAAAGAATTAGGAGCAATGGCTTTATTTGGAGAAAAATATAGTGATACAGTTAGAGTTGTTAAAATAGATAAATCTATAGAACTTTGTAGTGGTACTCATATCGCTAATACTAAAGATATTAAAAAATTTGCTATCTATAATTTTGAATCTAAAGGAAGTAATACTTATCGTATTGAAGCCGTTACTAATAAACGTGTTGAAACAACCCTTTTTGATGTTATAAAACCATATAATGATGAAATGGTTAAACTATT